>NZ_JBNHGF010000040.1:0-13516 GCF_059091005.1 Arthrobacter sp. Y3223164 | reverse complement strand
GGCGGGCACGAAGGCAAGCCCGGGAGCGGTGCACAGCTGGCCGCTGGAACCGGTGACCGAGCCGACGTAGGCCGCGGCCAGGGCGTCCAGGTCGCCCTTGAGCGCGCCGTCGAAGAAGAAGACCGGGTTGATCGAGCTCATTTCGGCGTAGACCGGGATGGGTTCCGGCCGTGCCGCGGCCGTGGCCACCAGTGCGGTGCCGCCGGAGCGGGACCCGGTGAACCCGACGGCCTTGATGGCCGGATCGGCGACCAGTGCCTGCCCGATGCTGGCGCCTGGGCCGTAGACCAGGGAGAACACGCCCGGGTGCAGGCCGGCGTCACGGACGGCGTCGGCAATGGCATGACCGACGATTTCGCTGGTGCCCGGGTGGGCGTTGTGGGCCTTGAACACCACCGGGCAGCCCGCGGCCAGCGCGGAGGCGGTGTCTCCGCCGGCGGTGGAGAAGGCCAGCGGGAAGTTGCTCGCACCGAAGACGGCAACCGGGCCCAGCGGGACCTTGCGCTGCCGGATGTCCGCCCGCGGCATCGGCTGGCGGTCCGGCTGGGCCGGATCAATGCGCACACCACGGTGGTCGCCCTGGCGTACCACTGCAGCAAAGAGGCGCAGCTGGCCGGTGGTGCGGCCGCGCTCCCCGTTCAGCCGGGCAGCGGGGAGACCGGTTTCGGCCATCGCGCGTTCGACCAGCTCGTCACCGACGGCTTCGATGTTCTCGGCGATCTTCTCCAGGAAGGCGGCATGCGTTTCCGGCTCCAGCGTGCTGAAGGAGGCGAAAGCTTCCTCCGCCGCGGCAGTGGCGGTCGCCAGCTGGGCCGCGTCGATCAGGCTGTAGGCCGGTTCGAGGACTTCGTTGGTGGCAGGATCGAAACCGTTGACAGTGCCGCCGGTACCGGTCACGGCTTCGCCGGCGATGATCGAATGGCCTGTCAGAGTTGTCTGCGTGCTGGGCATCGGATGCTCCTTCTGGACTGGGGATGGTCTGCGGTGGCTGCTGGGCGGAAAGCGGCCGCCCCGTGGAGGGCGGCCGCTTCCCTGGCGTGGAACCTAGGCGTTCTGCCGGACGTCTGCCGGGCGGATGCCGGCGGCCTCAATCAGGGCCGACAGGTCGGCGATGTCCTTCTCGGTCAGGTCCTGCAGCGGCGGGCGGACGAAGCCTGCGTCGCGGCCGACGGCCTTCAGGCCGCCCTTGACGATGGATACACCGTATCCTTTAACCCGGTCGCGGATGTCCAGGTAGGGGAGCACGAAGCGGTTCAGCTTCTCGGTCACGGCATCGCGGTCTTGGTTGCGGACGTCGCGGTAGAAATCCAGGGCGAACTCCGGCACGAAGTTGTACATCGCCGAGGAGTAGGTGCTCATGCCCAGCTGCAGCAGCGGCAGGGCAAAGGTCTCAGCCGTCGGCAGCCCGCCCAGGTAGAACAGCCGGTCGCCGTTCTTGGCGTAGACCTTGGTGAGGTGCTCGATGTCGCCCAGGGCGTCCTTGAAGCCGATGAAGTTCGCGTGCCGGTCGGCCAGGGCCGCCACGGTGTCCGCGGCGTAGATGGCGTTCGCCCTGTTGTAGACGATGACGCCGATGTTGGTGGCGGCGCATACGGCCGAAACGTGCGCCAGCAGGCCGGCCTGGTCGCATTCGGTCAGGTACGGCGGCAGCAGCAGCAGGCCCTCGGCTCCCGCGGCCTCCGCGTCCTTGGCGTTCTGGATGGCTTGGGCGGTGGAGCCGCCTGCCGAAGCAAGCACCGGAACCCGGCTGCCGGCTTCCTCAACGGCCATCCGGACCACGCGGGCGGACTCGGCCGGAGTCAGGCTGAAGCCTTCGCCGGTGCCGCCGGCGGCAAACAGGCCTGCGACATCGAAGCTGGACTGCCAGTCCAGGTGGTTGCGGTAGGCGGCTTCGTCGATGTTCAACTCCGCATCAAACGCCGTCACTGGGAATGACAACAGCCCGTCCTTGAGCTTGTCTGCGAGTTCATGGGGCGTGTACTGGGCCACGTGCATCTTCCTTTGCGATGGTGCCGCGGGCGGCGGGTTGAATGCGTTGGCTCCACCCTAGGAAGACAACGTGATGCCTGTCCAAGCCCTCTTTTGTATGGATTGATGCACTAAGAGTATTGACGTTCGGAGACGCGGTGGTGGTCGGCTGGCAGCTAGGAGGCTTTGGCCCACACGCTCTCCAGCATCCTGCGTAGCGCGGGGTTGTGCGAGTTCCGGCTCCAAATGGCATGCAGTTCCACCGAGTCCGGCGCGAGTTCGGGCAGATGCAAGTAGCTGACGCCATCGACTCCCAGCAGTTGTGCCGATTCGGGCACGAAGGCCACACCTCGGCCGGCCGCCACCAGCGCCACCATGGTCAGGATCTGGCTGACGGTGTGCACGACGTTGCCGTGCTCGATCGGGATTTGGCGCACCACCAGATCGTAGAAATAGCGCGCCTTGATCGGTGAATGCATGATGAGCGGCACGTCTTTGAGGTCGGCCACGGCCAGCGGACGTGCCAGTTGATCCAGCGGGTGCCCGCTGGGAACTGCGAGCATCAGGTTTTCCGACAGCATCAGGTGCGATTCGAAGAGGTCTGTGTCGAAGGGCGGGCGGGCCAGCCCCAGATCAAGGTCGCCGTCCATAATGGCTTGAACCTGCTCCCCGGTCACCAGTTCCTCGAGTTCGACGTCGACATCGGGCAGTTCCAGTGCAATCTCGGCGAGCAGGGGTCCGAGTACGCTGAAGGCGGTGGCGGCAGTGAAGCCGATCCGGATCTCACCCGCCCGGCCGGCGGCGATGCGGCGTGCCGTTCGGGGCGCCCGGTCTGCCGACACCACCAGCTTCCGCGCCTCGGAGAGAAAGGCGTGTCCGGCGGCGGTCAATGCCACCTTGCGGTTGTCCCGCTCCAAGAGTTCGACGCCGATGCTGCGCTCCAGTTTCTGGATCTGCCTGCTGAGCGGGGGCTGGGTCATGCTCAGCCGTTCGGCGGCGCGGCCGAAATGCAACTCTTCGGCGACAGCGATGAAACTTCGGGCCTGGTCCAGGGTGAACATGATGCCTTTCAAGTATCATTCAATGCACTAATGGGCTTGGACATGCATCATAGTCTCTTTCTAAGCTCGATGTCCGAGCCACTAGTGACCTGTCTCATATGAGTCGGGTCACGGCCGAGACCCGTTCGAACATCGCTGTTCATCGAGCAAGGAGCCCGAAGTGAAAGCACTCTCCATCCGCCGGACCGTTCTAGGTCTGACCGCTGCCTCTGCTGCGCTGGCGTTGACCGCTTGCGGCGGCAACGTTGGGGGCGGCACTGCCGCCGAGGGGGACAGCTTCCCCAACGGCCCCATTACTCTGACCGTCGGCCAAGCTCCGGGCGGGTCGACCGACCTGATCGCGCGCACCGCGGCCGAAGGTATGGCCGACGAGCTCGGCGTCGCTGTTCCGGTGGTGAACAAGCCCGGTGCCAACGGCGCCCTGGCAACGCAGGAAGTCGCGGCAATGGAGCCCGACGGACAGAACCTCGTCCTGCTGAATGCCTCGCTGATCACGATCACTCCGCTGGCAGTATCTGAAGACGAAGCCGTCAGCCTTGACGACCTGGATGTCATCAAGGGCCTCTCTCAGGACGACTACGTGTTGGTTGCCAGCGCCGAATCCGGTTTTGAAAACCTGGACGATATCAAGAACAGCTCCAAGAAGCTGACCTTCGGCACCACCGGCGTGGGCACCGGCTCGCAGCTGTCCCAGGCCATCCTGTTCGCCCAGGCCGAGATCAAGGGCACCGCGGTGCCGTTCGATTCGGGTTCCCCCGCGCTGACCGCTGTCATGGGCAACCAGGTCCAGCTGGCCACCATCCAGCTGGGTGAAGCAAAGCCGCAGATCGACGCCGGCAAAGTCAAGCCGATCGTTGTCTTCTCCGACGAGCGCAACACCTTCCTGCCGGACGTCCCCACCGCCATCGAAGAAGGCTACGAAGTCCCGGTCTCCCAGTACCGCGCCCTGGCTGCCCCGAAGGGACTGCCCGAGGATGTGAAGGCCAAGCTGGTCGAGTCGGTCGAGGCCGCCCAGGCCACCGACACGTACAAGGCCTTCAACGAGAAGAACATGCTGACCCCCAAGGAAATCTCCGGCGAGGAAGTCGTCCAGCAGTGGAACGACTTGGCTGCCAAGTACAAGGAGCTCACCGAGAAGTACGACATCTCGCTGGCCGGCGAGTAGCAACACCCACGTGAGGCCGTCCGGCCTCCACAGCGAATCGAGTTAAACCATGACGCCCCACCGCGAGACGCCAGCAGAAGGCACTGAGTCAGTCGACGTCGTCGACGATGACCTGACACCGGAGGAACTGGCTGCCCAATGGGAAGCCGAGGCCGCGCCGCCGGCAGGGCCCATTGCCAACCTCGCATCATCCCTCGTGGTGCTCGCGCTGGGCGTGGCGGGGCTCGTCATGTCGCTCGGTCTGGGGCTGGGAACGCCCTCCCAGCCCCGGCCCGGCATGTGGCCGTTCGTGGTCAGCCTGATCATCGCTGTCCTCGCGCTCGCCCAACTGGTTGTTGGGCGGCGTGGGGGCCGCGACGGGGAAAAATTCTCCAAACTGTCCTGGCTTGCGGCCATTGGGTTTGCGACCCTGCTGATCATGGTGTTGCTGATGCCGCTGATCGGCTTCGAGGTCCCTGCACTGCTCCTCTGCCTGGTCTGGATGAAGTTCCTCGGCGGTGAATCCTGGCGTGGCGCCATCATCTACTCGCTGCTGATTGTTGCCGCGTTCTACGCCATCTTCATCCTTGCCCTGGGAACGTCGATTCCCCACCTGTTCTAGCGGGTTGTGCACTCCCACGGTGTCGGCTTTGCCGCCAACGTGGGACCCTCGCGCCCCACCCTCGCCCACTGATCCAAAGGTTCTCGCATGGATTTCCTGCAACCGGTCATGGACGGCTTCGGCGTCGTCCTAGAGCCCTCCAACCTGCTGTACTGCCTGCTGGGCGTTGTTATCGGCATGCTGATCGGCGTACTGCCTGGCCTCGGTCCGGCAGCCACCATCGCCATCCTGCTGCCGCTGACCTACGGGATCGAGCCCGTCACGGCCATCATCATGTTGGCGGGCATCTTCTACGGCGCACAATACGGCGGCACTATCACCTCGGTGCTGTTGCGACTTCCGGGCGAAGCCAGCTCCGTCGTCACCGTCTTCGACGGCTACCAGCTCGCCAGGAAGGGCAAAGCCGGAACGGCGCTGGGCATCGCCGCCATCGGCTCCTTCATCGGCGGCACGGTGGCCATCATCGGTTTGACCTTCCTCGCCCCGCTGGTGGCAGGCTTCGCATTGGACTTCGGCCCGCCCGAGTACGCAGCCTTGGCCATGGTCGGCATCCTGCTGGTCGCCACGATCAGCAACGGCGCCAAAATCAAGGCATTGATCGCCGCCGCCTTCGGACTTCTGCTGGCCACCGTGGGCCGCGACATTTTCACCGGTGCCGAACGCTTCACGTTTGGCAACCTGAGTCTGGCCGACGGCATCGACTTTGTCCCGGTGGCCATGGGCTTGTTCGGCGTCGGCGAGATTCTCTACAACCTGGAAGAACGCCACCGCGCGGCCCAAGCGCCGGCAACAGTGGCAAACGTTTGGCCGTCCAAGAAGGACCTCAAGCAGTCGGCCGGGGCTATCGGGCGCGGCTCTGTGCTCGGCTTCTTCCTGGGCATCCTGCCTGGCGGCGGCGCCACGATCTCCTCGCTCGCCGCCTACGCCGTGGAGAAGAAGCGCGCCAAGAACCCGGAACGCTTCGGCAAGGGCGCCGTGGAGGGTGTTGCCGGTCCGGAGACCGCCAACAACGCCGCGGCGACAAGCTCCTTTATTCCGCTGCTGACCTTGGGTATTCCCGCCAATGCCACCATGGCGATCATCTTCGGCGCGCTGCTCATTCAGGGCGTGACCCCGGGCCCGCAGCTCATTGTCGAGAACCCGGATCTGTTCTGGGGTGTGGTCAACTCGATGTACATCGGCAACATCCTGCTGCTGATCATGTCCATCCCGCTGGTCGGCTTGTTCGTCCGCATCCTGCGGGTGCGCGCCGCCATCCTCGCTCCGATCACCGCACTGATCACCTTGCTTGGCGCCTACACCATCCGCAACTCGATGTTCGACGTGCTGCTGGTGGTCCTCTTCGGCGCCGTCGGGTACCTGATGAAAAAATTCGGATTCGAGCCTGGACCGCTGGTGTTGGCCTTCGTGCTCGGTGCGCTGCTCGAGTCCAGCTTGCGGCGTTCGCTGTTGGTGCTCGACGGAGACGTCGCCGGATTCATGGGCCGGCCGATCTCCGGCACGCTGGTAGTTCTGTTCGTGCTGGTCGCTGTCTGGCCGATGGTCAAGTCCGCCATAGAGCGCCGGAAAAACTCCCGTACCCAAGCTCGCACCGAAACCAAGGAGAACGCATGAGCATCCTCGTCGGCTATGTACCCACCCCCGTGGGAGAGGCAGCCGTGTCCGCCGCCATCGCGGAAGCCAAGCTCCGCGGTGAAGACCTGCTGATCGTCAACTCCACCCGTGAAGGGGTGCTGGTGGATAAAACCGTGGCGTCGGAGAACGACCTCCTCCGCCTGAAGTCGGCAGCCAATGAGGCGGGCGTGGCCGCAGAAGTGCTTCGCCCCACCCACCGCGACGACCTGGCCGACGAGATCCTTGAGCTCGCCAGCGAACGCGAGGTCTCGCTCATTGTCATCGGTCTGCGCCAGCGCACGCAGGTGGGCAAATTCATCATGGGTTCGCACGCTCAGCGCATCCTGTTGCAGGCAGACCGGCCGGTGTTGGCCGTCAAGGCAGCCGAGTAGCCACAGCCGGTTCACCCCCGCAACAGCGAAGCGGCAGCAGACTTTGGTCTGCTGCCGGTTCCGTATCCGGACCCAGTGACCTTACGGCGGGTGCAGTTCCCGGGGTAATCAGTGCCCGGATTCGCTCTCCAACCGCAGCCGCGAATTGACCAGGTGGGTGCGCATGGCGGCAGCCGCGGCCAGTGCATCGCCGGCTTCCACTGCGGCCAGCACCGCCGCATGTTCGGACGCCACGGCCGAGAGGCGGGACGTTTCGGCTTCGGATCCGCTGGCCTCCAGCCGGTAGCGGGGCATGGCAATCATGGCCGGGCCGAGGGCCGCGATCGCATCCAGAAAGTAGGGGTTGCCGCTGGCCTCGGCGACGGTGCGGTGAAACTCGAAGTCGTGGGATAAGGCCGCGGCCGGGTTGGAACCGGAGCGAGAGAAGTCAGCGTTTGCGGCGCGCAGGGCCGCCAACTGCTTGTCGGTCCGCCGGACGGCGGCCAAGGCAGCGGCTTCGCTTTCCACGCCGGTGCGGAACTCCACCAGCGCCCTCCGGTCCTCCAGAGTCCGCACGGGCCGGAGGCCGCGGGGGCCTTCCGCTTCCGCCGGTGGCGTCAGCGCGAAACTCCCGCTGCCGCGCCGGGTATGCACAAGTCCCTCCGCCTGCAGCCGGGTGATGGCCTCGCGCACCACTGTGCGGCTCACGCCGTGCTCTGCGATCAGCGTGTTCTCGCTGGGCAGCTTGTCGCCGGGAGCGATATCGCCGTCGACAATGCGCCGACGCAGGTCGTCAACCAAGGTGACCGTCAGGTTCGGTTTCAACAATCGCTCCCGTTTTCTCTAGGGCAGGGTGAGAGGGGAACGACGACGGTGCGCGGCACCGTCGTCGTCAGGGGATAAGGCTAGGCGCGGCCGAACTCCACGCTGTCCGTGGTCCAGGCGCGCGCCTGTTCGCTGAAGGTGAAGCCGAGGCCCGGACGGTCCGGGACGATCATCCGGCCGTCGCGGGTCTCGAGGCGCTCGTTGAACAGCGGGTCCAGCCAGTCGAAGTGCTCCACCCAGGGCTCGCGCGGGTAGGCGGCGGCCAGGTGGAGGTGGATCTCCATCGCGAAGTGCGGCGCGAGGTCCAGCCCGGCCTGGTCCGCCAGCGTGGCCAGGCGCAGGAACTGCGTGATGCCGCCGACCCGGGGAGCGTCGGGCTGGATGATGTCGCACGCGCGGGCGGCGATCAGGCGTTCGTGTTCGGCCACCGAGGCCAGCATCTCGCCGGTGGCAATCGGGGTGTCCAGGGCAGCGGCCAGCGCGGCATGGCCTTCGGCGTCGTAGGCATCCAACGGTTCCTCGATCCAGACCAGGTCGAACTGCTCCAGGCGGCGGCCCATCCGGAGGGCGGTGGCCCGGTCCCACTGCTGGTTCGCGTCCACCATCAGCGGCACGCCGTCGCCGATGTGGTCGCGGACCGCGGCGACACGGCGCAAGTCCTCGGCCGAGTCCGGCAGGCCGACCTTGATCTTGATGCCGCCAATGCCGTCGGCAAGGGAACGGCTCGCGCGGTCCTTGACCTCGTCGATGGAGGCGTTGAGGAAGCCACCGGAGGTGTTGTAGGTCCGGACCGAGTCCCGGTGCGCGCCGAGGAACTTGGCCAGCGGGAGCCCTGCCCGCTTGGCCTTGAGGTCGTAGAGCGCTATGTCGAGCGCGGCCAGGGCCTGGGTGGCGACGCCGGACCGGCCCACCGACGCGCCTGCCCAAAGCAGCTTGTTGTAGAGCTTGGCGATGTCGTTGGGGTCCTCGCCGAGCATCGCCTCGGCGACTTCCGTCGCGTGGGCGTATTGCGCCGGGCCGCCGGCCCGTTTCGAATAGCTGAAGCCCAGGCCCTCGTGTCCCTGCACGGTGGTGATTTCGGCAAAGAGGAAGACGACTTCCGTCATGGGCTTCTGGCGCCCGGTAAAGACCTTGGCGTCAGAGATGGGCGTGGCCAGCGGCAGCGTGGCAGTGGAGAGCTTGACGTGCCGGATGGCATCGGCGGTGTAGGGCATGGCGGTCCTTACGCGGGGATGGCTACTGCGACTGATTGTACAAGTCGCGCACTTGTCATACAAGTATTGCTCCAGGGTGACGCTTGCCAGAGCCAACCCCGGTCTTACCCCGCGTCGAACCCCCCCCGGATTTCCCGGCGCCGGGCCGGGCACGGGGTTAGCCGATCGGGGTTACCAACGAGCCGTCGCGCAGGTAGCTGCGCAGGTTCTCCAATGTCAATGCGGCCATGTCGGCGCGGGTCTCACGGGTGCCGCTGCCGATGTGCGGTAACAGGACCACGTTCTCCAGCTCCATCAGTTCGGCCGGCACATGCGGTTCGTCGGCAAAGACGTCCAGCCCTGCGCCCGCCAGGCGTCCTCCGGCCAAGGCGGAGACCAGGGCATGTTCGTCCACAATGGTGCCGCGAGCGATGTTGATCAGGTAGCCTCCCGCGCCGAGCTTGGCCAGCACCCCGGCGTCGACCAGGTTCACCGTCTCCGGTCCTCCGGCAGCCGCGATGACGAGCACCTCGACGGCCTCGGCCAGTTCGGCGGGGGAGGAGTGGAACGCGTAGCCCGAGTCTTCGACGGCGCGGCGGCTGTGGTAGTGGATCTCGCAGTTAAACGCTTCCAGCCGCTTGGCGATGGCCTGGCCGATCCGGCCCAGGCCGAGGATGCCGACCTTTCTGCCGGAGGCCCGCGTGGTCAGTGGGTAGGACGTGGTTGAGGCCCATCCGCCGAGGCGGACGAACCGGTCGGCGGCGCTGGTTCGGCGCAGTACATCCAGATAGAGGGCCAGCGCGGTGTCGGCCACGCAATCGGTGAGCACATCCGGGGTGTTGCTGACGTGGATGCCGCGTTCGTTTGCCTGCTCGACGTCGGTGGCGTCGTAGCCGGCGCCGAAGTTTACGATGGCTTCGAGGTTCGGCAGCCGGCGCATCAGGTCGGAGCCGACACCATGGCGGCCGGAGCACACCGCCACGCGGATGCCGGGGGCGTGCCGCAGCAGGAAATCGCCGCGTTCCGGGCCGTCCGGGAGCAACAGTGCGCCGAACTCATCCGCCAAGGCGGCGGTGACAACGGGGTTCACCGGTCCAACCTGAAGGACCTGCCGGCCGTTGGAGGGTGTGGAAGCAGCGGCGCGCACGGCCGTACGGGTAGTCATGCCAGAAGAGTAAGGACCTTCGCGGAGGCGCGTCCAACACGGATACTGCATGGACCGATACCCGGCGGGACACGTTCCATCCGTCCCGCGGAACCGCCGGCCGTTTTCGCGGGCGGGCCTTTAGGGAACAAGGGGCCCCGTCGCCTGCTTCACCGGCCCGGTGTCCGGCTGGGCCGTATGAGCGGCGGCCCGGCGCGATGCCGTCCGGAACCACGCCAGGGGGCCAAGGATGGGCACCGCGAGCACCAGCAGGGACCAGCCGGCTTTCGCCGACCGCTTCCGTTTGCTCCGCCCGATGCTGACCAGCGCTCCGACCGCCAGGAAGAGGGCAAATGGACCGGCACAGACGGCAGCCGATATCCACGTGACCGAGTCGAACAGCATAGGATCCCCCTTCCTTGGCCGTGCCCGGCCGCCGGCCATAACAAAGGCCGCAACAAGCACGAGTCTAGAATCGCACCGGCGCCGCGGCTATCCGCCGGGAGGATGAGTTCGGGCGGTTCCACTCCTCCCCCGGTAGCAGGGGCCGCCTCAGCCCTCCGTGCGGAACCTGGCCAGCATCTTGTGCAACGTGTTGAGGTTCCTGGTGGTCGTCACCGGCTTGTACATTGTTTTGGCCATTTGCTTGGACAGTTTGGACTCCAAAGTGTTGCCTTTGGGCACCTCCCAGTACAGGACGTCGCCCCCCGGAGACGCCCGTTCTTCGGGCGAAAGTTCCGGGCAGTCCTCGAGCAGTTGTTCCACAACATCCTCACCCGTGGTGAGCACCGCGTAAGCGTGCCGGGGAACGCCGTCGTCGGCCGGGGTGAACGGGTAGCCCTCGACGATGGCGGCCAGCTCGCTGGGAGTCTTGACGATGACCCAGGCGTCGTAGCCGAAAGCCGTCCGCAAGCTCGCTTCGACTCTTTGCTTGACCACGCCGGGGTCTTGGGTCTCCGCGCGCAGCATGACGTTGCCCGAGGCGAGGACGGTCTCCACCTGCCCGAAACCGGCTTCGGTGAGGACCCGCTGCAAGTCCTTCATGGCAATCCGGACGCCTCCAACGTTGATGCCGCGCAAAAACACGCCATAAGTCCGTAAGAAACCGGATTCGCCGTATTTATTTTTCATGGTGCTCCGGGGTCGGATGGACAGGAAATCATTGTATGCACCGGCCGTGATCGCTTCACGGTCTACCCATTGAGGGACTAGGCGAAGCAAGGTACGCGACTTCGCATATGTATCACCAGGGAGGCGCAAAATCGCGGAAATAGGCCGTCGAAGGACTAAACCATTCACCAAAATTTCGTGTTGCTCATGCTTGTTATACGGGGGATCCATTCCCTTGTCTAAGCACGTCACCCCTCCTAGGCTGAATGTAACGGAACGGCTTTCTGAAGGACGCCGGATCCAAGTGTGGGGAACTGCGGTTGGCGGCGGCTGAGGGCGTCATTTCGCAGCGGCTTCATGGGGACACGGGCGGATGGATACCGCCCGCCTAGGGGGAATCAGAGCATGACTCTGGAGACAGTATAAAGAAGCGGTGGGGGACGTTCCTTTGCTGGACGTACCTGAGGGGATTCATGGCTTATGTACTGAGTGTCGATGTCGGCACAAGTTTCACGGCAGCAGCGACAGCGCGATACGGGAGCGGAGACCGAAAGCCTCAGCAGCCGCAGGCTGTCCACTTGGGTTCACGTGCGGCGGCCGTGCCGTCGGTGATCTATGTAGGCGAAGACGGCGCAGTTCTGGTCGGAGAGGCAGCCGAACGGCGGGGCACGACGTCCCCTGACCGGGTGGTTCGAGAATTCAAGAGGCGGATCGGCGACTCGGTGCCGATGATGGTCGGAGACCTGTTTGTCGCACCTGAGGACATTTTCGCCGCCGTGGTCCGGTGGGTCGTAGACCGCGCCCAGGAACGTGAAGGCGAAGCTCCGGAAGCGGTAGTGGTGTCGCATCCGGCCAGCTGGGGTGACTACAAGACCGGACTGATCCGTGACGCCTTGGCCGGCGTCGGGCTCGCCGACGTCATGTTGTTGAGCGAGCCGGAAGCAGCCGCCCTCCATTACGCCTCCCAGAACCGCGTGGGCACGGGGAGTCTGGTCGCCGTCTATGATTTCGGCGGCGGTACCTTCGACGCGGCAGTCCTGCACAAGGGTGACGCAGCCTCATTCACGCTGCTGGGCAAACCGGAAGGTTTGGAGCGGGTGGGTGGAGCTGATGTCGACGACGTCGTCTTCGCGCACGTCGTCGCCAGCCTGGACGGCGGGCTGAGCGCGGTGGACCCCACCTCCACGCAAGCACGCGTGGCGCTGGACCGTATCCGGCGGGAATGCGTGGAAGCCAAAGAAGCGCTTTCGGCCGATTCCGAGGCAACAATCCCTGTGTTGCTGCCGGAGCTGCAGACAGGCGTCCGCCTGGTGCGGTCCGAATTTGAGGGCATGATCGAGGAGCTGGTGCGGGACACGCTCCACTCCCTGCGCCGGGCTCTCGACACAGCGCAAGTGGCTGCCGAGGACCTCACCGCCGTCCTCTTGACTGGCGGCTCGTCCCGCATCCCCTTGGTTGCCCAATTGCTGTCCGCCGAACTGAAGCGTCCCCTCGCCGTGGATGCGGACCCGAAGGCCGCCATCAGCCTGGGGGCAGCGTACTTCGCGGCCCGAAACAGGCTCGCGGTGCCATCCGGACACGCTGCCGATCCGGAGCCCCGGCCGGTGCCGGAAGCCGTCGCAGTCGAAGGCCGCGCCTTACCGCAACCACACGTCCACGCCCACGCCGCGTCCGCGGTGGAAGGCGCCGGCACCGCACGGAAACCCGTGCTGGCCATGCGCGCCGCTGCCGTAACAGTGGCGGTCGCCGCCCTCACGGCGTTGACGGCAACCGCCGCCCAAAGCCCTCACGAATTCGGCCTGTTCGGTTCCCAACCGGGCGTCGCCCAAGGCAGCGCCGGGGAGCGGAACGGCTACGTACCCGGGGGAGCTCCGGAGGAAAGCGAAGGGGCCGGGCCGGCCAATTCCGTGATGGCGGCTGAACCGGCGCAGCCGGGCATGAGTCCCGTGGTTTTCTGGGAGAACTCAGCTGCAACGTCCTCCGGCG
This sequence comes from Arthrobacter sp. Y3223164, assembly GCF_059091005.1. Lineage (NCBI taxonomy): Bacteria > Bacillati > Actinomycetota > Actinomycetes > Micrococcales > Micrococcaceae > Arthrobacter > Arthrobacter sp. Y3223164. Next base: position 478 of record NZ_JBNHGF010000040.1, on the reverse strand, counting down.
CAGCGGCTCCGAGCACGGAAGGCTCACCGGGCTATGGCGGCACCGCGGGCTTCGCTCAGGACCAGGTGACCTACGCGCAGGACCGGGTGACGACGACGCCGAACGGCCAACCGTCGACTCGCCCGGGAGGCGTATCCACGCCGGCCGTCGATGCCGGGCAGGGCCCGGGATCGAAGCCGGACGACGGCACCAACACTCCTGCCCCGGGACCGACGGGAACCCCCGAGCCGCCCGCGGCTCCACAGCCAGGCACCACTCCCCAACCTCCCGCCCCCGAGCCGGAACCGAGTGTTCCGGCTGTGCCGACAACGGCACCGGAACCGGATCCGGTGCTGCCGCCTCCGGTCCCCGACCCCGCGCCGGAACCTGCCCCGGAGCCCGCGCCGGAGCCCGCGCCGGAGCCCTCATCAACACCGTCAGAGACGGTGGTTGTCGATCCTCCGCCGACCGCGCCAGCCTGGGTGGACCCGACGCAGCC
>NZ_JBNHGF010000039.1:0-13687 GCF_059091005.1 Arthrobacter sp. Y3223164 | reverse complement strand
TCCGATCGCGGGTGGGTGGGGCTGGGGGCGTGGAGCCTGCGCCGGCGGAGGCCCCTGCCGGAACCTTAAACACCGGTGGCGCCGACTCCCGGAAGGAATCGGCGCCACCAGGACCGCGCAGTCCCGAAGGGGACCGCCGCGATGGGCTAGACGGAGCGGTGCAGGATGGCCTGGCGCACCTCGGTGATCGCCTTGGTCACCTGGATGCCGCGGGGGCAAGCCTCGCTGCAGTTGAAGGTGGTGCGGCAACGCCACACGCCTTCCTTGTCGTTGAGGACCTCCAGGCGCATGTCGCCGGCATCGTCGCGGGAATCGAAGATGAAGCGGTGCGCGTTCACGATCGCCGCCGGCCCGAAGTACTGGCCGTCGGTCCAGAACACCGGGCAGGAGGAGGTGCAGGCGGCGCAGAGGATGCACTTGGTGGTGTCGTCGAACCGCTCGCGGTCCTCCTGCGACTGCAGCCGCTCGCGGGTCGGCGCGTGGCCGTTGTTGATCAGGAACGGCATGATCTCGCGGTAGGACTGGAAGAACGGCTCCATGTCCACGATCAGGTCCTTCTCCACCGGCAGGCCCTTGATCGGCTCCACCGTGATGGGCTTGGCCGTGTCCAGGTCCTTCAGCAGCGTCTTGCAGGCCAGGCGGTTGCGGCCGTTGATGCGCATCGCATCCGAGCCACAGACGCCGTGGGCGCAGGACCGGCGGAAGGAAACGGAACCGTCATGCTCCCACTTGACCTTGTGCAGGGCATCCAGCACGCGGTCGGTGCCGTACATGGTGAGCTTGAATTCGTCCCAGCGGGCTTCCTCGGAAACCTCCGGATCGTAGCGGCGGACCTTCAGCGTAATGTCAAAGCTGGGGATTTCGCCGCCGCCGCCGACCCCGGGAGCCAGCTCGACCTTGGACGGTCCTTCGGGAATTTCGGTCGCGGTGCTCATCAGTATTTCCTCACCATCGGTTCGTAGCGCGTGAATACCACGGGTTTGGTATCCATGCGGATGCCGGCCGTCTGATCGGTCACGGCGTCGACGTCCAGGTAGCACATCGAGTGCTTCATGAAGTTCTCGTCGTCGCGGTCCGGGTAGTCCTCGCGGAAGTGTCCGCCGCGGGACTCCGTGCGGTGCAGCGCCGCCACGGTCATCACCTGGGCCATGTCCAGCAGGAAGCCGAGTTCCACGGCCTCCAGCAGGTCCAGGTTGAAGCGCTTGCCCTTGTCCTGGACGCTGATGTTCTTGTAGCGCTCGCGCAGCGAAGCGATCACGTTCAGCGCCTCGGTCAGGGACTTCTCGTCGCGGAACACCTGCACGTTGGCATCCATGATGTCCTGCAGTTCCTTGCGGATCTGGGCGACCCGCTCGGTACCGGTACCGCCGCGCACCGTCTCGAGCAGCTCCATCGTGTACAGCTCCGGGTTCTCCGGCAGCTCGACAAAGTCCGCGGTCTTGGCGTACTCGGCGGCGTTGATGCCGGAGCGCTTGCCGAAGACGTTGATGTCCAGCAGGGAGTTGGTTCCCAGACGGTTCGAGCCGTGGACGGAAACGCAGGCCACCTCGCCGGCGGCGTACAGGCCCGGCACCACGGTGTCGTTGTCCTGCAGCACCTCGGCCTTGATGTTGGTGGGAATGCCACCCATGGCGTAGTGGGCGGTGGGGAACACGGGCACCGGCTCGGTGTAGGGCTCGACGCCGAGGTAGGTGCGTGCGAACTCCGTGATGTCCGGCAGCTTCGCGTCAATGTGCGCCGGCTCCAGGTGGGTCAGGTCCAGCAGCACGTAGTCCTTGTTCGGGCCGCAGCCGCGGCCTTCCCGGACCTCAAGGGCCATGGAACGGGCCACGATGTCACGCGGCGCCAGGTCCTTGATGGTGGGGGCGTAGCGCTCCATGAAGCGCTCACCGTCGGCGTTGCGAAGGATGCCGCCTTCGCCGCGGGCGGCCTCGGAGAGCAGGATGCCCAGGCCGGCCAGGCCGGTCGGGTGGAACTGGACGAACTCCATGTCCTCCAGCGGGAGGCCGCGGCGGAACGCGATGCCCATGCCGTCGCCGGTAAGGGTGTGCGCGTTGGAGGTGGTCTTGAAGACCTTGCCCACGCCGCCCGAAGCGAAGATGACGGACTTTGCCTGGAAGACGTGGAGCTCGCCGGAGGCCAGGTCGTAGCTGACGACGCCGGCGACGCGCTTCTGCTTGTAGGGGGTGCCGTCCGCGCGGGTGGCGTCTTCCTCGACCAACAGCAGGTCCAGCACGTAGTACTCGTTGTAGAACTCAACGTTGTGCTTGACGCAGTTTTGGTAAAGGGTCTGCAGGATCATGTGTCCGGTGCGGTCGGCGGCGTAGCAGGCGCGGCGCACGGGGGCCTTGCCGTGGTCGCGGGTGTGTCCACCGAAGCGACGCTGGTCGATCTTGCCCTCGGGCGTCCGGTTGAACGGCAGGCCCATCTTTTCCAGGTCCAGCACCGCGTCGATGGCTTCCTTGGCCATCACTTCGGCGGCATCCTGGTCAACCAGGTAGTCGCCGCCCTTGATTGTGTCAAAGGTGTGCCATTCCCAGTTGTCCTCTTCGACGTTCGCCAGTGCGGCGCACATGCCGCCCTGGGCCGCGCCGGTGTGGGAACGGGTGGGGTACAGCTTGGTCAGTACTGCGGTGTGCGCGCGCTGGCCTGATTCGATCGCGGCGCGCATACCGGCGCCACCGGCACCGACAATGACGACGTCGTACTTATGGACCTGCATACTGGATGCTCTTTCTGTTGAAACTGGGTTTTCTTCGCCGTGTGGGGTTCACGACGGGCAACGGCGCCGCGGTCTGTCGCGGGGACGGTTAGGGTGCCGGGCAGAACGACGGCAGCAGATCGGCGGTGGCGTTCGCCGGGCACGGATCGAAGGTGAAGATCACCAGGGTGCCGAGCACGATGATGACGGCAGAGGCCACGTAGAGGACCATCTTGAACCAGAAGCGGGTGATGTCCTTTTCCGCATAGTCCTCGATGATGGTCCGCACGCCGTTGGTGCCGTGCAGCATGGCCAGCCACAGCATGGCCAGGTCCCAGATCTGCCAGAACGGGTCGGCCCACTTGCCGGCCACAAAGCCGAAGTCGATGGCGTGGACGCCTTCGCCCACCATCAGGTTGACGAACAGGTGTCCAAAGACCAGCACCACCAGGATGAGGCCGGAGAGCCGCATGAACAGCCATGCGTACAGTTCGAAGTTGCCCTTGCGCCCCTTGTTGCGCATGTACTCGGGAGCGATGCGGGCGCTGCGGGGAGCCTGGATTTCAGAGTTGACCGACATGAGTTAGTGACCCCCGGTGAAAGCGAGCGTGAGGTGGCGGATGAGGAACGGAACCATGACGACGACCCAGAGGCCGACAACCCCCCACAGAAGCTTGGCCTGGTACTTGGGCCCCTTCTTCCAGAAGTCGATGAGGATGACGCGAAGCCCGTTAAAGGCGTGGTAGACGATGGCCGCTACCAGGCCGGCTTCCAGAATGGCCATGATCGGGTTCTTGTACGTGGCCATGACGGCGTCGTAGGCGCCCGGGGATACCCGGACCAGCGCGGTATCGAGCACGTGAACCAAGAGAAAGAAAAAGATTGCGACGCCCGTGATGCGGTGTCCTACCCAAGACCACATGCCTTCACGGCCGCGGTATAAGGTCCCTGCTGGTGTCTTCGACACTGAATTACCCTCCCTGCATCGCAGAGGCGCAGCGTGGCTTCCACGCAAGAGTTGACGCCGGTGCGAGAGCGCTCTATAGCTCAAGACTAATCTAGGCTTCGCTGAGGGCTTATTCAATTTAGGTACGGCAGGGTGTGACCTTTTTAACAGCAGGGGCTTAACCGCCCGTGCTGTACCGGCTTCCACGGGGCGGATGAGGCCGGTTTACGCCCCCGCAGGACCTGGATTTTGACGCGGCGCCAGTTGGCGCCGATACGGCACCGGCAAACCACCCCGATGGGAGAAATCGGCCTCCAGGATGAAGGCGGTACCCACGAGGCTGGATTACCGTGGAGAGCGTGAACACTCAAGCAGCAGGCCGGGGTGCGGCCGACGACGACGCCGTGCTGGACCGTTTTCATGCCGTTATACCGGCCGGCGGGACCGGGACGCGGTTGTGGCCGCTGTCCCGCGCGGCGGCCCCGAAGTTCCTGCACGACCTGACCGGTTCCGGGTCCACACTCATCCGCGCCACCTATTCCCGTCTTGAGCCGCTGTGCCAGGGGCGGACCCTGGTGGTGACCGGCAAGGTGCACCGACATGCGGTGTGCGCGCAGCTGCCCGAACTTCAGGATGCGAACCTGGTGCTGGAGCCGGAACCGAAGGACTCTGCGGCGGCGATCGGTCTCGCCGCGGCGATCCTGTACCGGCGGGACCCGCGGATCATCATGGGCTCCTTCGCCGCGGACCAGGTGATCACCCCGGCGGAGGAGTTCCAGCAGGCGGTCCGCGAGGCGGTGTACACCGCGGCCGAGGGCTACATCGTCACGATCGGGATCACCCCGACGCATCCGGCCACCGGCTTCGGGTACATCCGTTCCGCCGGGGCGCTGCAGGTCCCCGGCGCGCCCTCCGCGCAGGCGGTGGCCGAGTTCGTGGAGAAACCCGACGAGCAGGTGGCCCGCGGCTACCTGGCGACGGGGGAATATTCCTGGAACGCCGGCATGTTCGTGGCGCCGGTTGACCTGCTGCTGAAGCATCTGGAAACCAACGAACCCGAACTCTTTGCCGGCCTGACCGAGATCGCCGAGGCCTGGGACACCCCGGCCCGCGGCGCGGTGATGCGCAGGATCTGGCCGGACCTGCCCAAGACGGCCATCGACTACGCGGTGGCCGAACCCGCGGCGGCCGCCGGGGACGTGGCGATGATTCCCGGTTCCTTCTCCTGGGACGATGTGGGCGACTTCGCCGCGATCGGGCGGCTGAATACCGCCAGCGAAACCTCCGGGCTCACGGTCCTCGGCGAAGGGGCGAGGGTCTTCGCGGAGTCGGCCACCGGCGTCGTGGTCTCCGACACCAAACGCGTGATCGCGCTGATCGGCATCGACGACGTCGTCGTGGTCGACACCCCGGACGCGCTGCTGGTGACCACTAAGGAACACGCGCAGAAGGTGAAGTCCGCCGTCGAACACCTCAGGGCCAGCGGCGACACCGACGTCCTCTAAAGCCGCAAGGCACCCGGGACCGGCGGCGAAAGCCTGATCGTGTGCAAGGCCGGCGACCGTCCTCGGAACGTCGCTCAAATCGATAGAGTGCAGGTGTGCAGAAGATTTCAGAAACTCCGCTGGCCAATCTCAATATCGGCGTCTGGGCATCGCCACTGCTGGATGAACTCCGGCGGTTCCGGCGGGACCTGCACCAGCATCCCGAGCTGTCGCACAAGGAATTCCTCACCACCCGGAAGCTGGCCGAGCGGCTGACGGCCGCAGGACTCGAGCCGCAACTGCTGGACGGCACCGGGCTGTTCGTCGACATCGGGGAGGGCCCGCTGGCCATCGGGCTGCGCGCGGACATCGACGCCCTGCCGATCATGGAAGAAACCGGCCTCGACTACGCCTCGGTTAACACCGGCATCAGCCATGCCTGCGGACACGACATCCACACCACGGTGATGCTCGGCGTCGCGCTGGTCCTGCGCAAACTGGATCTGGAAGGCGAACTGCCCGCCCGCGTGCGGGTCATCTTCCAGCCTGCCGAGGAGACCATGCCCGGCGGCGCGTTGGCCGTCATCGAGCAGGGCGTGCTGGAAGGGCTGCCGCGGATCCTGGCACTGCACTGCGACCCGCGCATCGACGTCGGCCTGGTCGGCACGCGGATCGGAGCCATCACCTCCGCCTCGGACACCATCCGGATTGAACTGCGCGGGCGCGGCGGCCACACGTCCCGCCCGCACCTGACGGAGGACCTGGTGTTCGCGCTGGCCGAGATCGCCGTCAGCGTCCCGGCCGTCATCAACCGGCGGATCGATGTCCGCAGCGCCGTCTCGCTCGTGTGGGGGCAAATCCAGGCGGGCGCCGCCCCCAACGCGATCCCGGCCGTCGGCTACATGGCCGGCACCATGCGCTGCCTGGACGGGGAAGCCTGGCAGGCCGCCGGTGAGCTGGTGGACGAGGTGGTCAACCAGGTGGCCGCACCGTTCGGCGTGGACGTCAAGCTCGAACACATCCGCGGCGTGCCTCCCGTGATCAACACCGAGCGGGAAACCACGCTGCTCGAGGCGGCGGCCCGGAGCGAGCTGGGGGAGGACGCGGTGACCCTCACGCCGCAGTCGATGGGCGGGGAGGACTTCGCCTGGATGACCCAGGAAGTGCCCGGCGCCATGATGCGGCTGGGCACCCGGAGCCCGGGCGGCGAAACCTTCGACCTGCACCGCGGCGACTACGTTCCCGACGAGCACGCCATCGGCGTGGGCGTGCGCGTCATGGCCAAGGCCGCCGTGCTGGCCGCCCGGCGTCACCGGGACACGGCAGCCGGTGCTACCCAAAAGTAACAACTTTTGAACAATCTGCGCGCGCCGGTAGCGATTGCTTCGCCGGTGGGGCGCGCGGGAACTACTGTAGGGTCATCAACTGTGCACCTGCAGGACAGGTGCTGTGCCACGCGGAGTACAAGTCAAACGCCGCACTTCTTGTGAAGCGACCATTGAACTGTGGCGGGGCAGACATTCTTTTATGGAGGAACATTGAAGACTTCACTGCGCAAGATTAAGCGCGGCACCGGCCTCTCCGCCGCGGTGCTGGGCGCGTCCGCACTGGTTCTGACCGCGTGCGGCGCACCGCCGGCCCAAGAGGGCGGCGCCAGCGGCAGCCCGGCAGCGGAAGGCACCGACTACCTCGGCTGCATCGTCTCCGACTCCGGTGGATTCGACGACCGCTCGTTCAACCAGTCGAGCTACGAAGGCCTGAAGATGGCCGAGGAAGAGCTGGGCATCAAGATCCGCGAGGCCGAGTCCCAGGCCGAGACCGATTTCGGTCCCAACGTGGATGCCATGGTGCAGGCCAACTGCAACATGGTCCTGACGGTCGGCTTCCTGCTGGGCGACGTGACCAAGGAGGCGGCGGCGGCCAACCCTGAGACCAACTTCGCGATCGTCGACTACAACGACCCGGAGTTCAGCGACAACGTCAAGCCGATCATCTATGACACGGCGCAGGCGGCGTTCCTGGCCGGCTACGTGGCGGCCGCAACCAGCGAGACCGGCAAGGTGGCCACCTACGGCGGCATGAACATCCCCACCGTCACCATCTTCATGGACGGCTTCGCCGACGGCGTCGACTACTACAACGAGCAGAAGGACGCCAACGTCGAACTGCTCGGCTGGAACAAGGAAGCCCAGAACGGCACCTTCGTCGGCAACTTCGAGGATCAGGGCAAGGGCAAGACCAACACCCTGAACTTCATCAACGAGGGCGCCGACATCATCATGCCGGTGGCAGGCCCGGTGGGCCTGGGCACGCTGGACGCCGTGCTCGAAGCCAATGCCGACGGCAAGGATGCCAAGGTCGTATGGGTCGACTCCGACGGCTACGAGACCGCCGGCAAGGCCGAGGAATTCATCCTCACCTCGGTGATGAAGCTGATGGGCAACGCGGTCGAGGAAGTCGTCAAGACCGACGCCGAGGGCAACTTCGACAGCTCGCCGTATGTCGGAACCCTGGAGAACGGCGGCGTGGCACTGGCCCCGTTCCATGACCTCGACGCAGCGGTTTCCGACGAGACCAAGGCGGAACTGGAAACCATCAAGGAGTCGATCATCTCGGGCGAGATCAAGGTCGAATCCAAGGCCAGCCCGCAGCAGTAAGCACGCAGCGGACCGCCGCCCTCCGTACCGGACACCGGTGCCGAGGGCGGCGGTTCGCGCTGTAATCGGCCGAACCGGTTTAGGCTAGGCACAGCGTCCGGGCAGCAGCACCGTCCGGCACCGCGCCGCTGGATGACGACCGTCGTACCTACGGACAAAGAACAGGTGGGTTGGGGTTGAAACTCGAGCTCAAGGGAATCACCAAGCGATTCGGCTCCCTGGTTGCCAACGACCACATTGACCTGGTGGTGCAGCCGGGACAGGTGCACAGCCTGCTGGGCGAAAACGGCGCCGGGAAATCGACGCTGATGAACGTCCTCTACGGGCTTTACGAGCCCAGCGAAGGCCAGATCCTGGTCGACGACAAGCCCGTGACCTTCGACGGCCCCGGGGACGCCATGGCGGCCGGCATCGGCATGGTGCACCAGCACTTCATGCTGGTCCCGGTGTTCACCGTGGCCGAGAACGTGGCGCTCGGCAATGAGGCGACCAAGGCCGGCGGCCAACTCAATCTGGAGGAGACCCGGGCCCGGATCAGGGAGATCTCCGACCAATACGGTTTCGAGGTGGACCCCGACGCGGTGGTCGAGGACCTGCCGGTCGGGGTGCAGCAGCGGGTCGAGATCATCAAGGCCCTGGTCCGGGACGCCGAAGTGCTGATCCTGGACGAGCCGACCGCCGTCCTGACGCCCAAGGAAACGGATGAGCTGCTGGGCATCATGGGCCAACTCAAGGCCGACGGCAAGGCCATCGTCTTCATCTCCCACAAGCTGCGTGAAGTCAAGGCGGTTTCGGACATCATCACGGTCATTCGCCGTGGCAAGGTCATCGGCGACGCGCCGCCCTCGGCCTCCACGACCGAGTTGGCGGAAATGATGGTGGGCCGCGCCGTCAGCCTGACCCTCAACAAGGAACCGGCCCGGCCGGGCGAAGAAACGTTCACCGTCAACAACCTCACCGTGCGTTCGGCCACGGGCCAGCGCGTGGTGGACGGCATCAGTTTCGGCATAGCGCGCGGCGAAATCCTCGCGGTGGCCGGCGTCCAAGGCAACGGGCAGACCGAACTGACCGAGGCGATCCTGGGGCTGCAGGACCACGTGTCCGGCTCCATCAGGCTCGAAGGCCGCGAACTGGTGGGGCGCAAGGTCAAGGACATCATCGAGGCCGGCGTCGGTTTCGTGCCGGAGGACCGCAGCGTCGAGGGCCTGGTCGGTACCTTCTCGGTGGCCGAAAACCTCATCCTCAACCGCTACGACCAGCCGCCGTTTGCCCGCGGCCTGGCCATGAAGCCGGCCCTGGTCGCCCGGAACGCCGAGCAATACATTTCGGAGTTCGACGTCCGCACCCAGTCTGCGGCGGCGGCGGCCGGTACCCTCTCCGGCGGAAACCAGCAAAAGGTGGTCATGGCCCGGGAACTGTCCAGGCCGTTGAAGCTCTTTATCGCTTCCCAACCCACCCGCGGCGTGGACGTAGGCTCCATCGAATTCCTGCACAAGCGGATCGTCGCCGAGCGCGACGTCGGCACGCCGGTGATGATCGTTTCCACCGAACTGGACGAGGTGCTGGAACTTGCCGACCGGATCGCCGTGCTCTACCAGGGCCGGCTGATGGGCATCGTCCCCGCCGGCACCTCGCGCGGCGAGCTGGGCCTGATGATGGCCGGCATGAGCGCCGAGGAAGCACAGGCACACCGGACGGACGCCGAAGTACAGCAGACAGACGCCGAAGGAGGCGAGGAATGAGCGCGGACGAGTCCGGCAAGCACGGGAAGCGGTCGAAACACGCGGGAACGCCCGCGGCGGAGGGCGACGAGCAGCGGCTCGAGGCGGCTGCCGCCCTCGGCGACGGCACCCAGGCGCCGCCGGCCGTGTTACCCACGGGGGAGAGCCTGCACCCCGAGTTGCGCGCGCATCAGACCATCATGCAGCGGATCGTCTCCGGCAACGCGCTGGTGGCTGTCCTCGCCATTCTGCTGTCCCTGATCGCCGGCGGCATCCTGATCGCGTTGACGAACGAGGAAGTCGCCCGGACCTCCAGCTACTTCTTCGCCCGCCCGCAGGACATGCTGGCTGCCGGCTGGACGGCCGCCGCCAACGCCTACGCCGCCCTGTTCCAGGGCTCGATCTTCAACTTCGAGGGCGCCTCGTTCGCCCGGATGATCTACCCGTTGACCCAGACGCTGACCGTGGCCACGCCGCTCATCTGCGCAGGCCTGGGCGTGGCGCTGGCGTTCCGTGCGGGACTGTTCAACATCGGCGCGCAGGGCCAGATCATCATCGGCGCCACCCTGGCCGCCTGGGTCGGTTTCAGCTGGCACCTTCCGGTGGGCCTGCACCTGCTCCTGGTCATCATCGCCGGCATCATCGGCGGCGCGTTGTGGGGCGGCCTCGTCGGCCTGCTGAAGGCCAAGACCGGTGCCCACGAAGTGATCCTGTCGATCATGCTCAACTACGTGGCCATCAACCTGGTGCTGTACCTGCTGACCATGCCCGCGTTCCAGCGACCGGGCTCCACCAACCCGATTAGCCCGCAGCTGGATGCCACGGCCATGTATCCGCCGCTCTTTGGCGACACCTTCCGGCTGCACTGGGGCTTCGTGGTAGCCATTCTGGCCACCGTTTTCTGCTGGTGGCTGCTCAACCGCTCCACCATCGGCTTCGAGCTGCGCGCGGTCGGCTCCAATCCGCACGCCGCGCGCACCGCCGGCATCAGCGTCACCAAGGGCTACGTCGTGGTGATGGTGCTGGCGGGCGCCCTCGCCGGCCTGGCCGGCGTCGCGCAGGTGGCCGGCACCGAACGCGTTCTGACCGCGGGCGTCGCTGCCAGTTTCGGGTTCGACGCCATCACCGTTGCACTGCTGGGACGTTCGACGCCGTGGGGCACCTTTGCGGCCGGCCTGCTGTTCGGCGCCTTCCGCGCCGGCGGGGTGACCATGCAGACCAACACCGGCACCGGCATCGACATCGTGCTGGTGGTCCAGTCCATGATCGTGCTGTTCATCGCGGCGCCGCCGCTCGTGCGCGCGATCTTCCGGCTCCCCGAGCCGGGCAAGCTGACGGCAAAACCCCGTAAGACCGCAAGCACCGGAGGTGCAGCATGAGCACGGTTACCGCCACCGCCCCGCAGCAAAGCCCAGCCGCCGCGGACACCGTGCGGAACTGGAAGACGCCGGTCATCCTGGCCGTCCTGGCCTTCGCGGCCGTCCTGGTTTTCGCGGTCGGGGCACCGGACAACTCGGTGACCTTCCGGCTGTCGGACCCCAACGACCCGGTGGTGCTGCCGTCGGTGGTGCTCTCGGCCGTCGTCACCGGCTGGGTCACGGCCGTCCTGATGCTCGCCGCCGCCGTCTGGTCGTTCATGCTGGTCCGGTCCGGACGAAAGGTCCCCGGCTGGCTGGTGGCCGTCTTTGCCGTGCTGTTCGTGGTCGGATTCCTCACTTGGGTGGTCGGCAGCGCCCGGACCCCCAACGTGGCCCTCTACGGACTGCTGGCCGGTTCGGTCACGCTGGCCGTGCCGCTGATTTTCGGCTCCCTCTCCGGCGTGCTGTGCGAGCGCTCCGGCGTCGTCAACATCGCCATCGAAGGACAGCTGCTGTTCGGTGCCTTCTCCGCCGCGGTCGCCGGATCGCTCTCCGGCAACGCGTTCATCGGCCTGGCCGCAGCGGCCGTCGGCGGCGTGCTCGTCTCGGCGGTACTGGCGGTGTTCAGCATCAAGTACATCGTCAACCAGGTGATCGTCGGGGTGGTGCTCAACGTGCTGGTTTCCGGCCTGACCGGTTTCCTGTTCTCCACCGTCCTCTCGGCCGACTCGGCCACCTGGAACTCTCCGCCGCGGCTGCCGATCATCAGCATTCCGGTGCTGTCCGACATCCCGATCATCGGCCCCATCCTGTTCGAACAGTCGGTGGTCGGCTACCTGATGTACGTCGCGGTGGCCGTGATTTACTTCGGCCTGTTCCACACCAAGTGGGGCCTGCGCACCCGTGCCGTCGGGGAGCACCCGAAGGCTGCGGACACCCTGGGCGTAAAGGTCAACCGGATGCGGTTCATGAACGTGCTGCTGGCCGGCGTCGTCGCCGGTTTCGGCGGCGCCTTCTTCACCCTGGTCCTTGTTTCCAGCTTCGGCCGCGACATGACCGCCGGGCAGGGCTACATCGCCCTGGCGGCGCTGATCTTCGGCCGCTGGAACCCGCTGTACGCGTTCTTCGCGGCGCTGCTGTTTGGCTTCGCGACCAACCTCCAGTACGTGCTCAGCGCCCTGGGCTCCACGGTGCCGAACCAGTTCCTGGCCATGCTGCCTTACGTGGTGACCATCTTCGCCGTCGCCGGCCTGGTGGGCCGCGCCCGACCCCCGGCCGCCAGCGGCGTGCCATACATCAAGGGATGACCGTGGAAGCACCAACGACGGCCCAGGTGGACTGGCACGCCCTCCAGCAGGCCGCGGAAGCCGCCATGCGGCTGGCCTACGTGCCGTACTCGGGCTTCCCGGTCGGCGCCGCCGCGCTGACCGACGACGGCCGGATCGTCTCCGGCTGCAACGTGGAAAACGCCTCCTACGGCTTGACCCTGTGCGCGGAATGTTCGCTGGTGAGCCAGCTGAACATGACGGGCGGCGGGAAACTGGCCGCCTTCAGCTGCGTGGACGGGGAGGGCAACGCCCTGATGCCGTGCGGCCGGTGCCGTCAGCTGCTGTACGAGTTCCGCGCGCCCGGCATGCTGCTGATGACGCCGGCCGGCATCAGGACCATGGACCAGGTGCTGCCCGACGCCTTCGGACCGCAGCACCTGGCCTGACGGGCGGAACGCATCACCTAAGGAGCAGGACATGACCGAAACATTCGACGCCGTGGACATCATCCGGACCAAGCGGGACAAGGGAACGCTCAGCCCGGAGCAGATCGCCTGGACCATCGACGCCTACACCCGCGGGACCATCGCCGACGAGCAGATGTCCGCGCTGAACATGGCCATCCTGCTCAACGGCATGGACCGGGAAGAGATCGCGCACTGGACGACGGCGATGATCGCCTCCGGCGAGCGGATGGACTTCTCCTCGCTCGGCAAGCCGACCGCCGACAAACATTCCACCGGCGGCGTGGGGGACAAGATCACCCTCCCGCTGGCCCCGCTGGTGGCAGTCTTCGGCGTGGCGGTGCCCCAGTTGTCCGGCCGCGGCCTCGGCCACACCGGCGGCACCCTGGACAAGCTCGAGTCGATTCCGGGCTGGCGGGCCCTGCTCAGCAATGACGAGATGATGAGCCAACTGGCCGAGATCGGCGCCGTGATCTGCGCGGCGGGGGCCGGTCTGGCTCCCGCGGACAAGAAGCTCTACGCGCTGCGCGACGTGACCGGCACGGTCGAGGCGATCCCCCTGATCGCCTCCTCGATCATGAGCAAGAAGATTGCCGAAGGCACCGGCTCACTGGTGCTGGACGTGAAGGTCGGCAGCGGGGCCTTCATGAAGGACGAGCGCAACGCCCGGGAACTGGCCGAAACCATGGTCGCCCTGGGCCAGGACGCGGGCGTGAACACCGTGGCACTGCTGACCGATATGAGCACGCCGCTCGGGCTGACCGCCGGCAACGCCATCGAGGTCGAGGAATCCGTGGAGGTGCTGGCGGGCGGCGGCCCCGAGGACGTCGTGGAGCTGACCGTGAGGCTGGCCGAGGAGATGCTGCACGCCGCCGGCGTGACGGATGCCGACCCTGCTGCCGCGCTGCGGGACGGCCGCGCCATGGACGTCTGGAAATCCATGATCCGCGCCCAGGGCGGGGATCCCGACGCCAGGCTGCCGGTGGCCAGGGAGTCGGAAGTCGTCTACGCCGAGGCCGACGGCGTGCTGATGCAACTGGACGCCCTGGCCGTCGGCGTCGCCGCCTGGCGGCTCGGTGCCGGACGCG
>NZ_JBNHGF010000038.1:0-13767 GCF_059091005.1 Arthrobacter sp. Y3223164 | reverse complement strand
GGGCCGCGAGGGCCAGCCCGTCGGAGGGGATGTGCAGGCCGCCGAGCACGTTGCCGGCCGGCAGCAGCGGATGGTGCTTTTCGCATTCATCCGGGTCGATCAGCCGGGCCTCCACGCCCCAGGAGGCGGCGAAGCCGGCCCTGCGCTTGAGCTCCTCGAACCGGGCGGGCGTGGTGGCCACCTCCAGCCCGCCCACCTGGTTGAAGCAGGAGATGCCGTCGGCCGAGAGCGAGCGCATTTTGCCCACGGTGTAGCGGGCGAATTCGGTCATGGTCTTGGACGGATTGGTTTGGAAGACCAGCCCGGGTGCGTGCGAACTCGACCCGCCGGCCAGATGCAGCGGGCCCTGCTCCAGGACGGTCACGTTCGTGCGGCCGCGGGCGGCCAGTTCGTCCGCCAGATTGGCGCCGACGATCCCTGCTCCGATGATGACGATGCGCGGGGAAGTGCTCATGCGGTAATGCTCCTTCAGGTAGCAGGGCGGGGCAAGAGATGCGGGGCCATGCGTTGTAGATGTGCGTCATGCGTTGTGGGGCGGCGAGTTTGGGGTGCGGCGGGTGGCCCGGTTGCCCCGGCCGCCCGCCGCAGGGCAGCCTAGGCGGGCGGTGGAGCAGCTGCCGGGCACTTCCCTTCGGGACAGGTGTCGTCGCATTCGTGTTTGGTGACCAGGTCGAACCTGCTGCCGCCGTGCTGGCCCACCCCGGATCGGATGGCGCGTTCCACGACGGAGTCGGCCAACCGGCGGCGCAGCGCCAGCGGATCACGGCGCAGGTCCTTGGCCAGCGCAATGCACATCAGCAGCATCACCAGGACGAACGGCAGCGCGACCACGATGGTGATGTTCTTGAGCCCGTTCAGGGCCTCGGCCGGCTGGTCCCCGCCGGCCAGCAACATCACCGCAGCGACTCCGCCGGTCAGCGCGCCCCAGAAGATCACGACGCCGCGGGAGGGCTCTTCGGCCCCGTTGGAACTGAGGGAAGCCATCACCAGCGAGGCCGAATCGGCGCCCGTGACGAAGAAGATCCCTACCAGAACCATCGCCAGGATCGCCACCGCGCCGGCCAGGATGTTCGGCAACGGCAGGTTTTGCAGCAGATCGAAGAGGGCGCCGTCGAAGGAGATGGTCGGTTCGCCGTCGACCATGTCGACCAGCCCGTCGCCGGTATCCGGTGTGGCGTCTGCCGCGGCCTGCACTCCAAAGCTGGCGCCGCCGAAGATCGCGAACCAGGCGACGCTCACAACGCTTGGCACCAGCAGCACGCCGGTGACGAACTGGCGGATGGTGCGGCCGCGGCTGATCCGGGCAATGAACATGCCGACGAACGGTGTCCAGGACACCCACCAGGCCCAGTAGAAGACCGTCCAGCCGGACATCCAGCTGCGCAGCGCCTCGTCGCCCACCGCTTCGGTGCGGGAGGCCATCTCGGCCAGGTCGCGGGCGTAATCCCCGACGGCGGCCGGCACCAGGTTCAGGATGAACAGCGTGGGGCCGGCAAGGAACACGATCAGCGCCAGAAGAACGGCCAGCACCATGTTGATGTTGGCCAGCCACTGAATGCCGCGGCGGATTCCGGAGACGGCCGAGGCGATGAAGCAGGCCGTGAGCACGGCGATGATGACCACGAGCACGCCGGTGGCCAGCTCGCCCACCCACCCGTTGAACGCCAAGCCGCTGCCGATTTGCAGGGCGCCGAGGCCGAGCGACGCGGCCGTGCCGAAGAGGGTGGCGAAGATGGCCAGGATGTTGATGAACTTCCCGGCCGGTCCCTCCACCGTCTTGCTGCCGAACAGGGAGGTGAAGATTGCCGAGATCAGCTGTTTGCGGCCCAGCCGGTAGGTGCCGTAGGCCATGGCGATGCCGACGACGGCGTACATCGCCCACGGGTGCAGCGTCCAGTGGAACAGCGAGGTTGCCATCGCCGTCTGGATTGCCTCCGGCGTCTGCCCGTCCACGGTGCCGGGCGGCGGGGCGATGTAGTGGTACATCGGTTCTGCCACGCCGTAGAACATCAGGCCGATGCCCATGCCGGCGGCGAACATCATGGAGATCCAGGAGATGGTGCGGAACTCCGGCTTTTCGCCGTCCTTGGACAGCGGGATGTTGCCGAACCGGCCGATCGCCAGCCACAGCACGAAAACCACGAAGAGCGAGGCCAGCAGGATGAAGAGCCAACCGGTATTCTCCATCACCCAGTTCAGTACGGTGACCGAGGTGGTGCCGAGATGCTCGGTGGCCAGAAAACCCCAGGCTACGAAAGCGACGGCGAGGGCGCCGGCCACGGCGAAGACTGTCTTGTCCAAGCCTCCGCTCGTCCGCTGGCGGCCCGCCAGCGCCTGCTCGTTCTCGCTCTCCCGAAGCTCGGCCAGGATCCGGGCGTCCTCCTCGGTGCCCGCTTGATCCGGCGGCGCATTGGCCGGTCTGTCGGAGGGCTCCTGGGCCAGCACCCGCTGCACCTCGTGGTCGGGTGGGCCATCATCAACTGCAAGATCGTTGTTCACTGACATCTGGTTCCTTTGGTGGATGACGAAGGCCCGGCTACACGAACCCGTCGACCTGCAGGCCGGGCGGGAGATTCGGGGCCTCTTCTGATTCCTGGACCATGATGATGCCGTCCACGACGGAGACACCGTGGACGCGGACCGGGAGTTTTGCCGGCGGCGCGTCAACGACGCCGGTACGCAGATTGAACTTCGACGCGTGCAGCGGGCACTCGACTTCGCAGCCCTCTACCCAGCCGTCCGCCAGCGAGGCGTCCTGGTGGGTGCACGTGTCGTCAATGGCAAAGAGCTCGCCCTCTTCCGTGTGGAAGACGGCGATGGGAGGCGAAGTGTCAAGCCGGATGGCGTCGCCGGGGGTTAGCTGGCTTAAGGGGCAGGCCTGATGCATGGGGGCGCCTTCTTTCGCAACGACACAGCGTGCCAAGTTCCGTCGTGAACAACGGCGTTCACGATAGGCAACAGTGTGCCGGGTCACATTCCGTTGTCAAGGGTTTGGAGAAATTCTTTTCTGCGGGTCCTTACCCCTTGACACACGCGGAATCCGTCTTCACGCTGTTTCACATAGCGCGTCGTGTTGCGTCAGGCGCTGCTTCTTCGGAAAACGTGGACCCTCATGCTGTGAAAGGCCCTATCCATGCAGACCCTTGTTGTCATCGGAGCTTCGCTGTCCGGGCTTTCTGCGGCCCGGGCGGCACGGAACCAAGGTTTTGCCGGCCGCCTGATCGTCGTTGGAGCGGAAGTGCATCCGCCCTACGACCGTCCGCCGCTGTCCAAGGACTTCCTGGCGGGCCGGGTCTCGGAGGCGGACCTGGCATTAGTCGACGGGGACGACGAGTTGGCCGCGGAATGGATTTTGGGTGTGACGGCCATAGGCCTCGACCCGGAGTCGATGACCGTGTCGCTCAGCGACGGACGGAGCCTCGCCGCGGACGGACTGGTCCTGGCCACCGGGTCCTCCGCCCGGGTACTCCCCGAAGTCGATGGCTGCGCGAACGTTTTCACCCTCCGCACGTTGGACGATGCCCGTGCGCTCCGCGGTCATCTGCTTCCCGGCCGGAAAATGGTGGTGATCGGGGCAGGCTTCATCGGCGCCGAGACCGCTTCGACCGCCCGTGACGCGGGCCTCGACGTCACCGTGGTGGAGCGGTCTCCTGCCCCACTGTCCGGCGCCCTGGGCGTCGAGATGGGTGCGGCCGTCGCCGGGCTGCACTCGGCCGGCGGGGTGGAGATGCTGTGCGGCACATCTGTCCGGTCCTTCCGCACCAGCGGCGGAAACGTCAGCCACGTGGTGCTCGACGACGGGCGGGAACTTCCCGCCGACATCGTCTTGGTGGGCATCGGCGGGCAACCGAACACCGACTGGCTGCTCGGCTCCGGAATAGAGTTGGGCAACGGCGTGCTCTGCGACTCGGCGGGCCGCACCAGCGTCTCCTCAGTGGTGGCCGTCGGGGACTGCGCGGCCTGGTGGAACCCGCGGGCAGGGGCGCACCAGCGGGTTGAGCACTGGACCGGGGCCTTGGAGCAACCTGCCGTTGCAGTGGCAGCGCTGTTGCAGGACACCGCGACCCTGCCGCCGGTCAATCCGCCCTATTTCTGGTCCGACCAATACGGCTCGCGCATTCAGTTTGCCGGCCACGTGCACGGCCACGACCGGGTTGAAATTGAACACGGCTGCCTCGAAGACAACAGCTTCCTCGCCGTCTACTACGCCGGAGCCGACCCCGTTGCCGTGCTGGGTGTCAACCAGGTCCGCCAGTTCACCAGGTGGCGCAAATTCCTCAACCGGGAAGCCGAACGGCACCTGGGCGTACTTTCAGCCGAATTCGCCGCCGCATCCTGAGCAACGCACCCAT
Source organism: Arthrobacter sp. Y3223164 (assembly GCF_059091005.1). NCBI lineage: Bacteria > Bacillati > Actinomycetota > Actinomycetes > Micrococcales > Micrococcaceae > Arthrobacter > Arthrobacter sp. Y3223164. The sequence continues at coordinate 9,415 of NZ_JBNHGF010000038.1, read as the reverse complement.
TCTCCCGCTGCCAGTTCTGTTCAAAGGAGTTCGCATGACCGCCGAAATGGTTTCGGATAGCCTGATCGCCACCCTGCCCGGCCATACCTATGTTGACGACGACGTCTTTCGGGCCGAGCAGGAACGCATCTTCGAGCAGATGTGGTTCTGTGCGGTCAGGTCCGCCGACCTTGACAAAGCCGGCGCCTATCGGACGGTCCAGATTGGCCGCGAATCGGTCATCGTGACCCGCAACCGCAAAGGCACCGTCCGTGCGTACTACAACATCTGCCGGCACCGCGGCGTCAAACTTTGCATGGAAGAGAGCGGTGAGGCGGGACGTGCGTTCCAATGTCCCTACCACGCCTGGACATACGACTTCGATGGCAAGCTCATCGCGGCGCCCAATCTCACCAAGATGCCCGATATCGACCGGCAAAAGTACGGGTTGATGGATGTTCCGGTGCGCGAATACCTGGGTTACGTGTGGTTGTGCCTCGCGGAGGAACCGCCGTCGTTCGACGACGACGTGGTGGGGGCGATCGAAGAGCGCCTGGGCGACGCCGGCGCGATCGACGGCTACGACATCGCCAACCTCAGCCTGGGCCGGCGGATCAGGTACGACGTGAAGGCCAACTGGAAGCTGATTATCGAGAACTTCATGGAGTGCTATCACTGCGCGACCATCCATCCGGAGCTGACGGAAGTGCTGCCGGAGTTCGCCGATGGACTGGCCGCGCAGTATTTTGTGGGCCACGGCGCCGAATTCGGCGAGGACGTTAAGGGCTTCACGGTGGACGGGTCGGAAGGCCTGGAACGGATTCCGGGCATCGCCGACGACCAGGACCGGCGCTATTACGCGGTGACCATCAGACCCACGGTCTTCCTGAACCTGGTGCCGGACCACGTGATCATCCACCGGATGTTTCCGTTGGCCGCGGACCGGACAGTGGTGGAGTGCGACTGGCTGTACATGCCCGGCGTGGTGGAAGCCGGAAAGGACCTCACGGCCTCCGTCGAGCTCTTTCACCGGGTGAACCAGCAGGACTTCGACGCGTGCGAACGCTGCCAGCCGGCGATGGGCTCCAAGATCTACGCCAACGGCGGCGTGCTGGTTCCCAGCGAACACCACATCAGCGCGTTCCACGAGTGGGTCACGGCCCGACTGGCCGGAGAGCCCGCCGCCGCCGTCGTCAAATGACAGCCGGGCGCCGGCGTCGTCATTGGGTAGCCGGCGGCGGTCAGCTGTCCCGGGAGTAGCCCATCCGGGCGCTAATGTCCTGCCCGGCCTGCTTGATGTCCTCGACCAGCCCGTCAATCTGCTCGGGCTTGAACCGGAAGGCCGGGCCCGAAATGCTGACGGATCCGATAACGGTTCCCAGGTGGTCCCATACCGGAACAGCAATGGAATTCAGGCCGATCTCGAATTCTTCCTTGACGACGGCGTAGCCCTGGGCGGAGACCTGGAGCAGCTCCTTTTCCAGTTTCTGCCGGGAGGTGATCGTGTTCGCGGTCTGCGCCGGCAACCGGGTTTGCTTCACGATCTTGAGCCGGTCTTCGGAGGTGAGCCCCGCCAGCAGGACCTTACCGCTGGACGTGGCGTGGAGGGGCGTCAGACTGCCGATCCAGTCGGACATCGCCAGAGTGGAGGTGCCCCGCGCCTGGTCCACGTTGACGGCATAGTTGGAACGCAGGACTGCCAGGTTCACGGTTTCCTTGTACTGCTCCGCCAGCCGCTCCAGCACGGGCCGTGCCTCGCGCACCAGGCTCAGGTTCCCCGGGATCGAGTTCGCGAGCCGCAGGATGCTAAAGCCGAGCTGGTATTTGCCGCGCTCGCTGTTCTGCTGCACCATGCCGCGCTGGTCCAGGGACGCCAGCAGCCGCGACGCGGTGGACTTGTGCACGCCCATTTCCTCGGCGATGTCGCTGACGCCGGCGGCGCCACGTCGGGCCAGGATCTCGAGCACGGTGATGGCGCGGTCCACAGACTGCACGCCGCGGTTCAGGTTCTCCGGCGACGCCTCGTCGTCGAACTCTTCAGGATCGGCCATAGGACCATAATCTCATTGCGGCAGGGCGGGGTGGGCCCGCACGGCGAAGCTGGTCCTACAGTGCCGCGACGGATTCAGGGTCGGCGGCGCGTGCCTGCGCCACGGCAGGGGAGAATTCGCGGGACAGGGCGGCAGCCATGCCGGCCGATGCCCGCTCGAGGAGGATTTTGCCCTTGCCGGCGGTCGCCTCGGCCGCGGAGGAAAGGCAGCCGGAGGCCGGTGTCAGTTCGGGGTTGACGGGCAGGACATCGTAGTTCGGCAGGACGGCGGGGGGAGCGTCGACGACCTTGTCCATGCGGACGCGCTCCGGGTAGAGGTGCAGCATGAGCGAGGTTTCCAGCACGCCGCCGTGCTCCAGGTCCCAGCCGGTGAAGCCATCCGGGTACAGCTCGGTGATGGTCCGCTCGTCAACGAAGTCCCAGTAGGAGAGCAGCACTACCTTGACGTCCTGGACGCCGCTTTGGTGCAGTTCGCGGAGCGCCAGGTCGACGCCTTCGTACAGGAACTGGTAGTTCTCGAAATGGCCGTTGATGAAGGCAATGTTCCGGGCACCGTGCCGGGCAAATTCCAGGGTGAGCGTCTTGGCGATGGAAATGACCGTCGCGGCGTCGAGGCTGGTGGTGCCGGGGAGGTGGTTGCCGCCCCCGGAGCGTTGCTGGGACTTGTACCCGTAGACGACGGGAGCGGCGACAACACCACCGATGGATGACGCCGTCGCACCGGCCAACGCCGTAGACAGGAGAACATCCACGTTGAGCGGCATATGCGGCCCGTGCTGCTCTATGGAGCCGACCGGGATCAGCACGACGGCGTTGTCGTCGGCGATGCGTTCCCGATAGGTAAAGGCGTCGAGTTCTTCCATGTACACGCTGGCAGGCATGCTTGCTCCAAACGATCGTTGTGCGGCTCATTCGCGATGAGCGGTGGATTGCAGGTGGTGCTGCCGGGGCGGGACCGGACGGCCCCGCCCCGGCAGGTCGGGTCAGGCCTGGATGATGTTGTTCTCGGGGCCGAAACCGAACTTGGTGATGTTTTCCACGCTGTCTTCGCCGATGACGAGGATGTCGTGTTCGCGGTAGCCGCCGGCACCGGGTTCGCCGTCGGCGACGGTGATCATCGGCTCCATGGAAACGACCATGCCCGGTTCCAGGACGGTGTCGATGTCCTCGCGCAGTTCCAGGCCTGCCTCGCGTCCGTAGTAGTGCGAGAGGACGCCGAACGAGTGGCCGTACCCGAACGTGCGGTTCGCCAGCAGCCCGTGGCCGATGTAGATCTCGTTCAGCTCGGCGGCGATGTCCTTGCAGACGGCGCCGGGCTTGATCAGTTCCAGCCCGCGGCGGTGCACCTCTACGTTGATGTTCCACAGCTCGAGCGAGCGTTCGTCCGGCTCGCCCAGGAACAGGGTCCGTTCCAGCGCGGTGTAGTAACCGGAGGTCATCGGGAAGCAGTTCAGGGACAGGATGTCCCCACGCTGCAGCTTTCGGGTGGTGGCCCAGTTGTGCGCACCGTCGGTGTTGATGCCGGACTGGAACCAGACCCAGGTGTCACGGACTTCGCGGTGCGGGAAGGTGCGGGCAATCTCGTGAACCATGGCCTCGGTGCCGATCAGTGCCACTTCGTACTCGCTGATGCCTTCCCGGATGGCCGCCTTGATGGCCTCGCCGCCCAGGTCGCCGATCCGTGCACCGTGCTTGATGACCTCGATTTCCTCGGCCGACTTAATCATCCGCTGGCGCATCGCGTCCTGCGAGACGTCGAGCAGTTCGGCGCCGTCGAAGGCGGCCTGGATGCGCTGGCGGGTCATCAGCGGCAGGGCATCGTCCTCGACACCGAGGCGGCGTGCGCTGACGCCGCGCTGGCGCAGGGCTTCCTGCAGGCCGAAGTAGAAGTTGTCGCGCTTCCAGTCCGTGTAGACGATGTTCTCGCCGTAGCTGGTGCGCCACGGCATTCCGGCGTCGATGTTGGCGGTGACCGTGACCGAGTCGTCTGCGGTGACGACCAGGGCGTAGTTGCGGCCAAACGTCGTGTACAGGAAGTCCGAGTAGTACTTGATGCCGTGGTAGCTGGTCAGGATGACCGCGTCGAGCTCCTTGGCGGCCATAATCTGCCGCAGTCCGGCCAGACGGCGTTCGAATTCCGCATCGGAGAAGGTCAGCTGCTGCTTCTCACCGTTGTGCAGGACCTTCAGGCGCTCGAGCTCGGACACGCTGTTGGCGGAGGGGGAGGCGGGGGCGATGGTCATTGGATCTCCTTCGTGGTGTTTCTGTGTGCGGGAAAGGTGGCTTTGAGGTTGGTGCGGCCACGCATGTTGATGCGTCGGTCCGCCGGCTAGGCCGTGGGTGCGGGGGTGCGGTCCTCCGGGGCATCCGGGGCCTCCGGTGCCAGCGCGGCAACGGAGCCTGCGGGATGGTCGGCCTCGACCAACGCTGTTTCGCAGTCGCCGTGATCCTTCAGGAATTCCTCGTCGGAGCTGTCCTGCTTCAAGCCGAGCGGAATGCCGGCGGCAATCCGAGAACGGAACCGGGAGTATCCGAGCAGGAAGTACACCGTGGCCGAGGTGATGGTCCCGCCCAGCCACGAGAAATCGATGCCTCCGACCGCGGTCGCGATGGGTCCCTGGAGGACCGGAACCGAGCCGTACATGCACATCCAGGTCATGAAAATGCCGGCGAAGAAGGCGATGAAAGCCGCCGGGTTGAAGGCCTTGAGCTGGGTGTCGGACGGCGAGCGGAAGAGGTAGCTGAAGTTCTTGTGGTGGCGCTCGAAGACGAAGTAATGAACGGCCATGATCCCGCCCCAGGTCGCGACCCACGCTGCAATCGCGATGATCCAGTTGTGCAGCATGTGGGCAAAGTCAGTCGCGAACATGAAACCGATGACCGCCGCCATTGCCAGGCCACCGACGACGATGGACAGCTTCTTGCGGGAGATTTGGATGTCCAGGGCCTGCGTGGCGACACCGAACGTGTACATATTGATGATGTTGGTTGCGATGGGTCCGTGGATGACCAGCAGGATCACCGGAATGGCGAACGCTCCGTAGCTTTCCACGATCAGCTGGCCGGGATCGGCCGTGCCGTTCTTTGTCGCCAGGCTGGCGCCCAGGACGCCGAGCCAGACCACGGGGAGGAACTGCCCGAGGACGCTGACCACATAGAGCTTTGCGGGCCGGATCTTCTTGCTCACGAAGCGGGAGTAGTCGGGAGCGTAGGTGAACCAGCCGATGCCCCAGCCGATGCCGATGGCGGTCATGATCGAGGACATGGCAGCGATCCGCGGCATGCCGGTGAGAACCTCGCCCACGGGTCCCTGGTAGCTCCAGTCGATGTCCAGCTGCGTCCAGGCCACGATCGACATGGCAATGAGGACCAGGACGGTGGGCGGCATGGTGATCCGCTCGAAGCGGGAAATGGCGCGGTAGCCGCGGTAGCAAATGGCCACCTGGATCGACATGATGACGGCAGCCGTGCCGATGCGCCACCCCAAGTTGGTGGCCGCAGGATCAACCCAGCCGATCATTCCGAACAGCGCCATGATCAGGTCCAGGATGACCCACGTGTTGACGGCGGACCATCCGATGGCGATCACGGCCTGGATGGCTGCGGGTAGGTAGGCGCCCCTGCGGCCGAACGCTCCGCGGGCCAGCAACATGCCGGTAGCTCCGGTGCGCTGCCCGAGGATTACGAAGAAGCCGAAGCCAAGCATGCCGATGACGTTGCCGGCAATGAGCACGGTGAGGGTATCGGCAAGGCTCAATCCGAGGTGGATGCCCAGGGCACCCAGGATCCAGTTGATCGGGGCGACGTTGGCGCCGGCCCAGATCCAGAACTGGCCTGACAGCTTGGTGGTACGGGCCGATTCGGGAACCGGCTGCAGGATGTCTTCTACGTGTTGGGTGGCCTGTTCGGATTTCGTGGCGGATCTCTGGCTCATGGCGGGTCTCCTGACGATTTGCAACGCGAGGCGGAGCAGGACTTCACCCAGACTAGGAGGTGATGCAGCTCACAGCGTATAGTCGGACCGTAACCACTTAGATGCATGGAGGGTGACGGACTGTCCCCCCTACACCGGATCGGGCTGCTCAGAGGCGGGATTATCCATGGTCGTGATGTTGTCGGATGTGCTTGGGCTTGAACTGATGCGGCGCGCCAGTCCGTTGGTTCGGGCCGGCAAAAGCCAGATTCCCGGCGGCAAGGTCAGATGGGTGCATTCGAGCGAAGTTTTGGAAATAGCGCCGCTGCTGCGCGGCCAGGAGCTGCTGCTGAGCGGCGGGGACGCCTTGTTAAACCTCCGGCCCGCCGCACAACACGAGTACATCCGCAGCCTGGCGGCCCGGCATGTGACGGCCTTGGCGATCCAAACCGCGGGCTCCGGCCGCTCGCTCTCGGCCGAGCTTGTGGAGGCAGCCGAAGAGGTTGGGCTGCCGCTGATCGAGCTGCGGCGCGTGGTCCCGTTCGTGGAGATCGCGGAAGAAGTCAACCGGAAAGTCGTGTCTGAACATGTCACGGCCCTGCAAACCGCCGATTCCATCTCGCAGCGCTTGGCGGAACACCTGGCTTCTTCCGGTCCGGCACTGAGCCCCCTGATCGAGATTGTCTCGCAGTCGCTGCGGATCGAGGCGGCGCTGCTGGACCCCAGCGGGACCGTCTTGGAGTTCGTTGGCGGCTTCCCGCCCGATCCCACCTCCGTAAATGTGGAATCGGACATTTTCGTTGGCAGCCTGGTGTCGGCGCGCCTGCGGCTGCAAAGCCGCCGGGATGTTGCCCCGGAGCTGCTGAAGACGGTGGGAGAGCGGATCGGCGGCATTCTGGCGCTCGCCGTGTCGCAGCAGCACAGGCCGACGGCGCAGCAGATTGCCCACACCGCCCTGATGCGGGCCGTCATCAGCGGCGCCGGCGCCTCCCACATCCACGAGTTGTGCACCGCCGCGGGCCTCTCGACCGTACAACCGGCCTTCGTCATGGTGTTTCGCCGGATTGGGCTGACCAGCGTACGCGGAGTGGCCGAAAGGATCCTCAAAAACCGGTGTCCCGATGCCCGGACCTATCTGGACGGCGAGAGCCTGTGCGCCCTGGTCCAGCTCAGCATCAGCGGCACGCGCCAGGAGCGGCGGGAAATCCTGGCCGGATTGCGTGAGGACTTCCGCGGCCTGGCGGTGGCTGGTGCGATCGGGCCGACGGTTGCCACGCCCTTGCATGCCCACTCGTCCCTGGTCGAGGCCAGGCTGACCCAAGCGGTGGGGCCCCCGGACGACCTGGAAAGCAACATCCGCGACTGCGAGGACTTTGTCCTGGAGCGGCTGGCGGCCCGCGAGCTCTCCGGACCGGTCGCCGGACGAATCACCCAGGAACTGCTCGGCGAGCTGTTGGACTATGACCGGAAGCGGGGGACGCGGCTGCTGGACACCCTCGACGCCTGGCTCATGAGCGGCTGCAATTCCGCAGAGACTGCGCGGATCCTGTTCGTGGAACGCCAAACGCTGCATAAGCGGCTGCGCAAGATTTTCGACCTCATCGGCGAGGACCCCCGGGGCACGCCCAAGATGTCCGGGCTCAACCTGGCGGTCCGCCTGGCCAAGAACCCCTCGCCCGCCGAAATCGGCGGCTGAACGGTTCCGCCAAAGACACCTTCCCCGCGTTACAACACCGCGCGGATGGCCTTTTCGAAGCCGGTGATGTGCTCGAGGGCCAGGCCGGCAGCGTGGTCCGCGTCGCCGTCGACAATCGAGTCCAGCAGTTCCACGTGCTCGCTGATGTGGCCGGCGACGGACGGCACCTTATCCAGCACGAGGCACCAGATGCGGGTGGCCAGGTTGTCCAGCCTGATCAGGGTGTCCTCGAGGTAGGGATTGCCCGCGGCGCGATAGATGGCGCGGTGCACGCTGAGGTCGTAACGCATCAGGTCGTGTTTGTCGGGCCGGGCGTCGCCGAGCTTCCCGATGTCCCGCGCCAGCTGCGACAGTTCTGCGCGCATTGCCTCCCCGGCCGACTCCGCTGCCTTGCGGGCCGCCAGGGGTTCCAGCACGCGGCGCAGTTCCGACACAGCGGCCAGTTCGGTGATGTCCACGATGGTGGCGAAGGTGCCGCGGCGCGGATAGGAGATGACCAGGTGGTCGACCTCCAGTTTCTTCAGGGCCTCGCGCACCGGAGTGCGGCCAAAGCCGAGTTCCGCCGCCAGCTGCCCGTCATTGATGGGGGCGCCGGGGCGGATATCCAACATGATCAGCTTGTCCCGCACCGCACGGTAGGCCTGCTCGGCCAGCGACAGCGGCTCGGTTCCGGCATCGGGTTCCGCGGTGATGCTCATGATGCTCCTAATGGTCCGCTGACCTGGTCGGGGTCCTGCCGGCCGGGAATTCGATGCCGGAAGGAACCTCTTGACGGGGTGTGATCTCCCCCATACTATTGCAATCAGTTCTGATATATCAGTCAAACATTAGTTGTGATTGATCAGGTTCTTTGAAGGAGAAGTCGGATGGTGAACACGCTGACAACCGGATTGGCTGCGGCCGATCCCGAGGTGGCCGGTGCCATTGCGCGGGAGCTGGAACGCCAGCAGTCCACGCTGGAGATGATCGCGTCGGAAAACTTCGCCCCCACCGCGGTGATGGAGGCCCAGGGGTCGGTGCTGACCAACAAGTACGCCGAGGGCTACCCGGGCCGGCGCTACTATGGCGGCTGCGAGCACGTGGACGTGATCGAGCAGCTGGCCATCGACCGGGTCAAGGCACTGTTCGGTGCGGAAGCCGCCAACGTCCAGCCCCACTCGGGTGCCCAGGCCAACGCCGCGGCCATGTTCGCGCTGCTGTCCCCGGGAGACACCATCCTGGGCCTGAACCTGGCACACGGCGGGCACCTGACCCACGGCATGAAGATCAACTTCTCCGGCAAGCTCTACAACGTCGTGCCCTACGGGGTCTCGGAGTCCGACCACCGGATCGACATGGCAGAGGTGGAGCGCCTCGCCGTCGAGCACAAGCCCAAGCTGATCGTGGCCGGCTGGTCCGCCTACACCCGCCAGCTGGACTTCGCGGAGTTCCGGCGGATCGCCGACGAGGTCGGCGCCTACCTGATGGTGGACATGGCGCACTTCGCCGGCCTGGTGGCCGCCGGACTGCACCCGAACCCGGTGCCGTACGCCGACGTCGTCACCACCACCACGCACAAGACGCTGGGCGGCCCGCGCGGGGGCGTGATCCTGTCCAAGCAGGAGCTGGCCAAGAAGATTAACTCCGCGGTGTTCCCCGGCCAGCAGGGCGGCCCGCTGGAGCACGTGGTGGCAGCCAAGGCCGTGGCCTTCAAGTTTGCCGCCTCCGACGAGTTCGCGGACCGCCAGCAGCGGACCCTCGAGGGCTCGCGGCTGCTGGCCCAGCGGCTGCTGGCCGA
>NZ_JBNHGF010000037.1:0-14040 GCF_059091005.1 Arthrobacter sp. Y3223164 | reverse complement strand
GGGCCGGTTTTCTCGGGGGCGCCAGGTGGAGCGGCTGCCGTTGTCATTGCCGTTGCGTTCGTTACAGAGCCGAGCACGGTCCCGGATCCGGCAGCAGGTCGTCTTCCATTCGGCAGTGCTGGCCTACCTGCCCGAGCCGGACCGTCGGCGGTTCCGCACCCTGGTGGAGGGGCTCATCCGTGAGCGGGGCGTGCACTGGCTCGCGCACGAAGGTCCCGGCGTGATGCCGCTGCCGGATGGTGACTCCGGCATTCCCGGCCTGGACGACCGGACCCGCCGGGGCCGCTTCCTGCTCTCGCACAACGGGCGCCCGGTGGCGGTCAGCGGCCCGCACGGCCAGTTTCTGGACTGGCTACCGCAGGAGAGCCGCTAGCGGGTCACGCATTGGCCGGCGGAGATCGTCTCCTGATAGCCGAGGGCTGCGTCGACGACCGGCTGGACCTCCGCCAGGGTCAGGGCGTAGCCCACCGGCACGTCCTCCGTGGACTTGGCGAAGACCACGCCGGCCACGTTTCCGTCCGCATCAAGCAAAGGTCCGCCGGAATTGCCCTGCTGCACGTTCGCCGCCAGTGTGTAGACCTCGAGCGACGACGGGTCCGCACCGTAAATGTTCTGGACCAGCACCTGCGAACGGCCCTGCACGGTGGCCGGCTTGCTCTGGAAGGGACCGCCGGCCGGGTAGCCCTGGAACGCCGCCAGGTCGCCTTCGGACAGTTCGCCCGCCAGCGGCAGCGGCCGCACGTCCAACCCGTCCACGGTCAGGACGGCCAGGTCGCGCACCGGGTCGAAGAACACGACCCGTCCGGGCAGCACCCGGCCGTCGGGGATCTCCACCACCGGTTCGTTGACGCCGGCCACCACGTGGGCGTTGGTCAGCACGCGGTCCGGGGCCACCGCAAAGCCGGACCCGGTCTGGTTCTGCCCGCATTGGAAGGCCGTCCCCGCGATCCGCAGCACGGAGGCCGCCGCCTCGTTCAGGGCCGCGGTATCGGTGCTGGCATCGGGAACCGGCGCCGACTCCTGCGGCACCTGCGGGTCGAGGACCAGCGGGATGCCGTCCGCAACAACGATCGAGCGCACCTGCGCCGCCCACGCCTTCACCGGATCCGGGGTGAGGTTTTCGATCGACGCGATCACCTTGGACGCGGCTATCTGCTGCGAGATGAACGGCACGCCCATGGTGCCCAGGCTGAACGCCAGCATGGAGATCACCAGCGCGGTCACGGCGAGATTCATCAAGCCGCCCAGCAGCCGGTCCAGCGGCCGCAGCGGCGGGAAGTCCATCCGGCGCCGGATGGCCGCGCCGATACCCGTTCCCAGGGCGTGCCCGAGCACCACGAGCAACATGGCCACGGCAATGGCTGCGGTCAGCCGCCAGGCGCTGTCGGGGACCCATTCACTGACCAGGGGGATGGCGAAGAAAGCTGCCACCGCTCCCAGGGCGATGCCGGCGATGCCGCCGAGGGTGAGCAGGAACCCCTTGCGCAGACCTGAGACCAGGTACGCCAAGAGGATCAGCAGCAGGACAACGTCCAGGATGGTCAGGCCGAAAATCACTCATTCTCCGTTGCGGTGGGATGTGCATCAGTCTAGGCGGTCCGCCCGCGGGAATTATTAACCGCCGTTACGGGTTGTCACCTCCGGCAGCCCGTGCCGGTGCTCGATGCCGCGCTTTCCTCCTCTGGGAGCGAAAAGCCTTGTGGAAGATGTCACACGGGCTTTACATACGGCAAAATGGAGAACAGTGCCCCCACGGGAGAGCAGCTTGAACCCCAGCCGAACAGTACTAACTTGGAGAATTCATGGACGTAGAGATCCTTCGCCGCGCACCTCTTTTTGCCACTCTTGACGACGACGTTTTCGCCGCGCTGACCGACGAGCTGACCGAGGTCGACTTGTCCCGCGGCGCATCGGTGTTCCGCGAAGGTGACCAGGGCGACCAGCTCTACTTCATCGTCTCCGGCAAGATCAAGCTGGGCCGCACCGCTGCCGACGGCCGCGAGAACCTGGTGGCCATCCTCGGCCCGGGCGAGCTCTTCGGTGAGATGGCCCTCTTCGACCCGAGCCCGCGCAGCACCTCGGCGACCGCCGTCTCCGAGACCCGCCTCGCCGGGCTGAAGAACGAGAATCTGCGCGGTTTGCTGGAGACCCGCCCCGAGGTGTCGGCGCAGCTGCTGCAGGCTTTGGCCCGCCGCCTCCGCCGCACCAATGACTCGCTGGCCGACCTGGTCTTCTCCGACGTTCCGGGCCGCGTAGCCAAGGCCCTGCTGGACCTGGCCGACCGCTTCGGCCGCCCCGCCACGGACGGCATCCTGGTGGCACACGAACTGACGCAGGAAGAGCTGGCCCAGCTGGTCGGCGCCTCCCGCGAAACCGTCAACAAGGCGCTGGCCGAGTTCGTCCAGCGCGGCTGGCTGCGCCTGGAAGCGCGCGCGGTAGTCATCCTGGACATCCAGCGGCTGCGCCAGCGTTCGCGCTGATTTTCGACACAAAAGTACGACGGCGGGGGCTCACCGATGGTGGGCCCCCGCCGTCGTCGTGGCTTGAAATGGTGGGTGCCGTTGGCCGTCCGGCACGGGCCCATCGGGGCTGGGTCCGTGTTGGCGGAGCGGCTCAGCGTCCCCGCGGGGCGGCACCGCCTTCGGTGGCCGCGTTGGCCGCGACCTCCAGCATGGGCACACCGTCAACCTGGATCAGTTCCGGGTGGTAGAGCCGCTGCGGGCGCTTGTGCGAGAGGTAGGCGATGCAGCCGCGGGCGCCGGCGATCTTTTCCACGATGATTTCCACCGCGGGCGAGGTCACCTCGCTGAACGTCAACCCGCGGGTGTCGGGCTGGTCCACCAGATCGCCCAGCGTCGTGGTCGTCCGCCCCGCCACCAGCTCCTGCGCCGGCAGCCAGGAGGCCCACACGCCCTTGCTTTCCAGCAGGGACGGCCGCTGGTTGGCTGGCTGGGCCGCAGCGAAGTAGCGCGTGTCGAAGCGGCGATGGGCAAAATCGGGGCTGAGCCAGTGGGCCACGGGTTTGAGCAAGTCGGTGCGGACGCCGAGTCCGCGCTTGCCGAGCGCTTCGCCGAAGGACACCTCCTGGGCGGCGACGGCCTCGCGGGTCCGCATCCAGTCGGCGCCGGAGGTGGACTCCGGCAGGGTGGATTCATCCGGACCGGCCAGCAACACGCCGGTTTCCTCGAACAGCTCGCGGATGGCACCCACGACGTGGGCGTGGGCCAGGCGGTGGTCGTCCAGCCCGAGCATCTCGGCCCATTTGCTCGGCGAGGGGCCGTACCAGGTCACCGGGTCGCCGTCGCTCTCCTCCACGCTGCCGCCGGGAAAGGCCACCGTGCCCAGCGGAGAGGAGCCCGACCGGTAGCCGAGGTACGTTTCCGTGCCGGCCGCGCCGTCCCGAACGAGGACGACCGAGGAGGCCATCCGGGGCTTGCGCGGCGTACGTTCCCCGTGGTGGAACCAGCTGTGGGCCGCGCCCAGCTGGTCCGGTACCACGGGGAAGAGCCGCTGCTCCTCGCGCAGCGGACTAGCTGAATTCGGCAATCAGTTCTACCTCGACCGGCGAATCCAGCGGCAGCACGGCCACGCCGACGGCGGACCGGGCATGCGCGCCAGCCTCGCCGAGGACCTGCCCCAGCAGCTCGGAGGCGCCGTTGATCACACCCGGCTGGCCGGTGAATGCCGGATCGGAGGCCACGAAACCGACGACCTTGACCACCCGGGTGATCCGGTCCAGGTCACCGATGACGCTCTTGACCGCTGCCAGGGCATTCACGGCGGCCGTCGCGGCGAGGTTTTTCGCCTCGTCGGCACTGACCAGGCCGGCACCGTCGCCCACCTTGCCGGCGGCCGGAAGTTCGCCGTTGACGAACGGCAGTTGCCCGGAGGTGTACACATAATTACCGGAGACGACCGCCGGGACGTAGGCGGCCACCGGAGCTGCCACGTCCGGCAGGGACAGTCCCAAGCCGGCCAGCCGCTCTTCGACGGTGGACTTCCGGGCTTCAGTGGTTTCCGTCATGGCTACTGCTTCTCCCGCTTCAAATAGGCAACCGGATTGGTTCCGTTCGGGCCGGGGAACACCTGGACGAGCTCCCAGCCGTCCTCCCCCCACTGGTCAAGAATCTGCTTGGTCGCGTGGATAATGAGCGGAATTGTCGCGTATTCCCATTTGGTCATAACTCAAAGGGTAGCGCTTGCTTGTAAACTGAACCCCATGGCCGCTCGCAAATCCCCCTTCTTCGACACTGCGACCACCCTAGGCAAAGTTGTTGGCTTCCTGGGTATCAGTGCGCTCTGCGGCGTGCTCGCAGCCGGTCTGCTGGTTCCGGCCGCAGCCGTGGCCGGTGTCGGGGCAACCTCATCGATCGAATACTTCGACCAATTGCCGGACGAACTGCAGACGCAGCCGCTGTCCCAGCCGTCGCGGATCCTCTCCGCCGACGGCAAGCTGATTGCCACGTTCTACGCCGAAAACCGCGTCCCGGTGACTTTGGACAAGGTCTCCCAGCACATGCAGGACGCCATCATCTCCATCGAGGACGTTCGTTTCTACGAACATAACGGTGTGGACCCCCAAGGCATCATGCGCGCCGCGGTGACGAACATGGCCGGCGGGGACCTGCAGGGCGCGTCGACGCTGACCATGCAGTATGTGAACAACGTGCTGATCGACGCCGGCGCTTCCGCGGGCAAGGGGGCCGAAGAGCTGACCATCAGCGGCACCAAGGACATCGGCGACAAGCTGCGCGAGGCGAAGCTGGCCATCGCCGTCGAAAAGGAATTCAGCAAGGAAGAGATCCTGCAGGGCTACCTGAACATCGTGTTGTTCAGCGGCCAGGTGTACGGCATTGAAGCCGCTGCGAAGACCTTTTTCGGCATTCCGGCCGCCAAGCTGAACATCCAGCAGTCGGCCATGCTGGCCGGCATGGTGCAGTCGCCCAACTACTTCAATCCGGTGAACAACCCGGAAGCCACGGTGGAACGCCGCAATACGGTGCTGGCGGCCATGCGTAACGCGGGAAAGATTACCCAGGCGGAGTACGACGAAGCCGTTGCCAGCGATCTGGGCTTGAATCTCAAGCCGGTACGTTCCGGCTGTGTCGCGGCAAACTTCGCCGACTACTTCTGCAGCTACGTGCAGCACGCCATCATGCAGTCCGACGCGTTCGGTGCGGACTCCACCGAACGGGCGAAGCTTTTGGCCCGTGGCGGCCTCACCATCAAGACGACGCTCGACTCCCGCCTCCAGAAGGAAGGCCAGAAGCAGATCGAGCAGGAAGTCCCGGTGGGCGACGAGTCCGGCGTCGGCTCGTCCATGGTCTCGATTGAACCGGGCACCGGCAACATCCTGATGATGGCCCAGAACACCAACTACAGCCCCGAAGACGGCGCGGCCAATACGGAGCTGAACTACAACGTCGACGCCGATATGGGCGGCGGCAACGGCTGGCAGCCTGGCTCCACGATGAAGCCCTACACCATGGTCGCCTGGCTCGAAGCGGGCAAGGCGCTCAACGCGTCGGTCGACGCGCGCCGGACGGAGTACCCGGCGCAGTACAACTGGAACGCGAGCTGCCTGCCCCCGGACGCGTGGTTCAGTGAGTGGGACTTCCAGAATGCGCTGCCAGGTTTCGAGCGGACCATGACCGCCAGCCAGGGCCTGACGTGGTCGATCAACTCCGCTACCGCAGCCATGGCCGCGCAGCTGGACCTCTGCGACATCCGGGATGCGGCAACGCGCCTCGGCGTCCGGACGGCGACGGACAAGGAACCGATCAGCATTGAGCACCCGTCCTTCATCATCGGCACGACCAACGTGTCCCCGATGACGATGGCGGCTTCGTTCGCGGCGTTCGCCAGCGGCGGCGTGTACTGCAAGCCGATCGCGCTGACCTCCGTGACGGATGCCCAGGGCAACAAGTACGAGGTGCCGAAGAAGTCCTGCGAACGGGCGATCTCGGAGGAAGTAGCTGCTGCCGTCAGCGTCCCGCTGGAGAACCTGGTCAACCTGCAGCTGGGAGGAATCCATCCGATTGGTGTTCCCGCCGCTGTCAAGACCGGCACGACCGACAAGTCTGAGTACACCTGGACGGTGGGTTACACCAAGGGCATTTCCACTGCTTCCTGGGTGGGCAACCCTCATGCCTACAAATCGATCAACAACATCCCCATCAACGGCGTGACGCGTGACTACGTGGACGGTGCGACCATTGCCGGCGGGCAGTGGACCGATTACATGGAGAAGGTCGCCGGCCTGTACAAGACGGGCGAGTTCGGCTCCGCGCCGAGCAGCATGATGTATCCGCCCCGACCGGTCCAGACCCCGGCACCCGCCGAATCGAACAACAACTCGAATTCCAGCAACAGCAGCGACGACGGGGATTCGGGCGGCGGCTCCGGTGACTCCGGCGGTTCCGGTGACTCCGGCGATTCCGGCGATTCCGGCGATTCCGGCAACGGAAACGGCGGAGGCAACGGCAACGGCGGGGGTAACGGAAACGGCGGAGGCAACGGCGGAGGAGGCAACGGCGGAGGAGGCAACGACTAACCGTGGACACTGACTTGTTGCGGGCACGGCTCCGGACCGCAGGCACGCTGGCCCTGGGGGCCACGGCCGCGGGCGGGGCCGCGCTCGTCTACGGCTCCGTTATCGAGCGGAACCTCTTCAAGGTCCGCGAAGAAACGCTGCCCATCCTGCCCGCCGGACGAGGCCCCCTGAGGATCCTGCACCTGTCCGACATCCACATGACTCCCGGGCAGACGCTGAAGCAGAGGTGGCTGCGGCAGCTGGCGTCGCTGGAACCGGACCTGGTGGTCAACACCGGCGATAACCTCAGCCATCACCAGGCCGTGCAGCCCCTGCTGGACTCGCTGGCACCGCTCATGGATATTCCGGGCGTGTTCGTCCCGGGCTCCAACGATTACTACTCCCCGGTGATGAAGAACCCGTTCTCCTACCTCACCGGCCCCTCCTCTCAGCCCAAGGACTACGCGGAGCGTGAACTGCCTTGGCGGGAGATGCATGCGGCTTTCGGCACCGCAGGCTGGATCGACTTGACCAACCGGCACCAGTCCGTGGTGGTGGACCGGGTTCGGCTGGACTTCACGGGGGTTGACGATCCGCACCTGCAGCGCGACCGTTATTCGGGTTTCCCCAACGGTTCGACATCCGCCGATGAGGCCGCATTCCTGCGGATCGCGGTGGCTCACGCTCCATACCAGCGGGTGCTGGACCGGTTCACAGCCGACGACGCCGACCTGATGCTGGCCGGACATACCCATGGTGGCCAGGTCCGCCTCCCCGGCTACGGGGCCTTGACCAGCAACTGCGATCTGCCTACGTGGCGCGCCCGGGGGCTGACGTACTGGGAGCACGAGGGGCGTAGTGTCCCGTTAAACGTGTCGGCCGGGTTGGGAACGTCGCGTCTGGCGCCGGTGCGCTTCGCCTGCCGCCCGGAGGCTGTGTTGCTGACACTGACGCCGGCTGCTCCGGCCGGCGAAGTCCCTGCCGAAGGCCGCCGCACCGGGCCCGGCCCCGGGCTCAGCTGAGCACCGAGGCACGCTCTGCGGCTGGTCTTACACCAGCTCTGACCTTCTTCTGTGCAGCCCGCTGATGCACCTGCAGGGTGCGCCCCGCGTGCCCGCCCGCTGAAACAATCTCAGCTGTGCCCTGTGCTCATGCCTGTGGAGACTGCCTTGGCTGTGCCCTGCGCGTCCGCCTGCTGAGACTTCCCCACCTGCACCCTGCGCTCATGCCTGTGGAGACTGCCTTGGCTGTGCCCTGCGCGCCCGCCCGCTAAGACTTCCTCAGCTGTGCCCTGCGCGCCCGCCCGCTGAGACTTCCCCACCGGTGCCCTGCGCACCCGCCCGCTAAGACTTCCTCAGCTGCGCCCTGCGCGCCCGCCCGCGCCGAATCGCTAGGTCAGGCTAGGAGTGGTTGGGGTGGGATGTGGGTTTGCCAGTAGGAGTTGCGCAGCGGTTTGCGGCGCGGGTCGATGTAGTCCGGCGGGGTGAACCAGGGGATGCCGTCGACGACGTTGATCTCCCAGTTCCCTTGCTCGATCAGGTCGTGGTGGAGCAGGCAGAGGCACACCCCGTTGTTCACGTCGGTGCGGCCGCCGGCCCACCAGGGGATGATGTGGTGCGCCTCCGTCCAGAACGCGGGCATGCTGCACCCGGGGAAGGCGCAGCCCTTGTCCCGGGCGACCAGGGCCCGGCGGATCGCGCGGTTGAAGAACCGTTGGGACCGGCCCAGGTCCAGGATCTCGCCTTCGGAGCCCAGGACGGCCGGGATGATTTCGGCGTCGCAGGCCATCCGGCGGACCGTGGTGGCCGAGACCGGGCCGGTGAAGACCGCGCTGCCGCCGCCGGAGAGCAGCCCGGCCAGCTGCTCGTATCCGGTGGTGACGATCATCTGGGTGCGGTGCCCGCCCGAGTCCGGAAGCCTGCCGGTGTTCAGCGCGATCCGGCAGGCCCCGACCAGTCCCGCGAGCAGCTTCTGCGCCCGGGTGGCGTCATCCATCGCCTCCACCACGGCCGGATCCACGCCGGCGGGGCCTTCACCCGGCAGACCGGGTTCAGAACCCGACGACGTGTCGTCCCGCGGGTCGGAGATTCCGCCGTCGGCAGCCTCAGCAGCGCCGTCAGCCTCAGCGGTGCCTGCCGCACTCTCCACACGGGGCCCGGCTGCATCAGCGTTATCGGTGCCCGCCTTTGTGGTTGCTGCATCAGTGTTGGCGCTGCCCGTTGCGTCTGCTCCGCCTGTGCCTGCGGTGGTGCCGCCGTTGGCGGCAGGGGCGTTGGCGGCGGTTTCGATGGCGTCGGGGCGGATCCTTGGGTTCGCGGCGCTGTTCATCACGGTGGCGAGAGCCTCGTACTGGGCGTCGGTGGTGTTGATGACGAACTGGTGCAGCCCGCGCCGCCGGCCCCGGTAGAACATGCCCTGCCGGGCCCGCAGTTCCTCCTCGGACGGTTCGGCACCGTCCTGGTCGACCGCGGTTTCCCACGTCCTGGCCACCATCACCAGGGTGTCCGCATCCGCGTCCAGGGCCTGCCGGACCAGCGACGCTTCCATCGCCTGCAACGCCTCCAGGCTACCGGCGTGGCGGGCGCGGTGCAGGGAATCAACTACCAAGGCCGCGGACTGGCCGCTGACCTCCCCGCCGGCCATGGCCTTGGCCAAGACCGGCAGCGCCGGCGCACCAGGTTCCCCGTTCAACCGCACCGGCGCGGCGATCGCCTTGCCGACCCGCAGCCGGCGCCGCGCCTCCACAATCCCGATCCCCAGCCGGGAGCGCAGATACTCCGCCGTGTTCGCGAACTCCGTCTTGCGGCGGCGCCGCACCCGCTTGGACCCGGACAGGTCCGGGTTCACTGCGTCCACGCCGCCGCCGGTTTTGATCGCCGCCGCCGGATCCGCCCACTCCCCCGCCCCCGCGCCGGCACCTGCTCCCGCCTCAACGCCGGATTCAGGCCCAGCCGCCGTCGCGTTTTCCCCGATGGGGGGCATGTCCGCCTGCTCCACGGCTTCGGCGTCGGCGCCTTGGCCGGCTCCTGCCGCCAGCGCCGTCGACTGTTCCCCGGTGGCGGCGATGTCCGCCCGCTCCACCGCGTGGGCGCCGACGACCTGCAGGAACTCCACGAGCTTCGAAACGTCCTCGACCGCCGCCACCTTATTGACCAGGTCCCGGGTACGCAGGGACCCCGACTCCGCGGGAAAACGGTCGGCAACATCCTGCAGCAGGACAAACGCCTGAGCCAGGGATGCGTCGATCTCCCCGGTGCGTTCCAACGGTGCAAGAGCCATACCACAATTTTATTCGTACACACATTCGATAGCCATCAAAAGGCGCCATTGTGTAGGAGTAGTGGCACGCCACTCAAGCAACTGGTGCCGAGGTTTGATTTCGCGGCAAAGAAAAAGCGGCCGACTGCGAACGGTGCAGGCGGCCGCTGCAGCTGCCCGCGAACCGTCGGGCAGCTGCACTTCGGTGGTAATCATTTCGCAGCTCCGGGAAGGCGGACCGCAACCGGAGGGTCATCCCCTGTGACCGTCGGAATGCTCACGTGTGAACGTTTCCGGGACCGGGCGCGCCTTTCGGCAGCGCGGCGGAATCCGACAAGGGCGGTACGTGATCTTAGGGGTGACGATGAGGAAATGGTCTGCAATCTCTCTACCATCCTGTAGGCGGTGCCCCTCTAGATCGCAGGCCCGATCCGATAAAAAGAAGCTTGGATCCATCTCCGCTCAGCCGGAGTAGGGGTTACGCTCATCCCACTCCCGTTCCAGCCGCGGCCGCACCCGGAGCCGCGCGTCGCTGCCTCGACCGGCGCTCCAGAAGGAGTGCAGTCACCCCCGCCGCAACCGCTGCGACGATCGTGGCGATTAAAAGAAGGGGCAGCAGATCCGAAGGCACGGTCAGTGCCAGGGCCGTCATCGTCAGGACGAAGGCGGCCGTTGCCAGAAGAACCACACATCGCAAGCATCAGTACGAGGGCGGGAGTGATAACGGCAACTCTTAGTTTCATCACGAGTCCTCATAAGTTGTGTAACCCAATGCCCACACACACACACCCAGCCCTCCGACGGCTCCCACTACAGATGCGAGGGTTCCGAGACGGCCATGTTCGAAACCAGGGCCGGTTCGCGTTCGGCGCCCAATTCAAGGTTCTCCACGATGCTTGCGTTCGCTGTCGAATAAGAACATAGCCAAAAACATGAGGCCAAGTATGGTTACGAGGATGAGTGTCCAATTCGACTCAGTAATCATGAAGTAGATGCCAGCAACCAGCATCAGGACTAGCGGTATGCCCATCATGAGAGTGAGGAATCGCCCTCTTTCACGGTAAGTCCAGACCTGCCCTCTTTTCGGGAACATTGTCACTCCAATCTAACGAAGGGCGTTACCTATCCGAGCCAAGTCTCCGAGGAAAGCAAGATAGTTCAGACCATTTCTATGCTCGTGGCGTCTGCTGGGTTGTCCGTTACTAAATCTGCAAAAAATTACCTGCAGCAACGCTCAGCGCGCAACTGGCTCCGAGGGTAGACGGTCCCCCATCCCCCGCTCAGAGTGCCCAATCCGAGGGCAACGGAAGCGGCGACCCCGCTCGAGGGGAGTGTCGAGGGTGTCCTGCTGGGTGAAACGTGCAGTGTCAGGGTTGTAGTAGCGGGCACCGAACTTGACCCAGCCGGTGGCGCGGTCCTGGATGGCTTGCTTGAAGAGGTAGGGGTTTGGGCAACGGCGATGGATGTCTGAAGCGTCACCTTCGTTGAACATTCATTACGTATCCCCAAACTGCAGTCGCGAGCAATACAACAGCGCACAGAAGGATAGCTGCTCTAGGAACGGCTTGACTCGAATCTAAAACGAGCGCGGCGTATAGCGCCGCCAACAGCGCAAAGATCGCCATGGACATGTATACAGCGATGTGCTGCCTCTTACGCATGCCCTTCCTCGATTCGCTTGGGCTGACTGCACTTTAACAAGAGTCCGCAGCTCCTATGCTCGGTGCCCGCGGAGACCACGGCCCCAACCACTAGCGGAGCCGCAGCAGCCCCCACTACAGTCCGTCCACGGTGAGCACCGGCGAGATGACGGGCGGGATGTCCAGCGGGGGCACGCCGAGCTCCTGCTCGACGACGATCGGATCCCACCCGCCGCCCTATTAGATGCGTGTCCTAGACATGAACCTGCCCCCCCCCCGGTATAGGGACGAGTGTAATGCAGATCACACAAATAGGAGATAGCCCCAGTCCGAACGTATCGGACCGGGGCTATTTTCCCATGTCTGCTAGGAGACAGGGTAAAAGTTGCGGAATTCTAGCGCTTCAGGTTAGTCAGTTCCTGCAGCACCTCATCGGAGGTGGTGATGATGCGGGCGTTGGCCTGGAAGCCGCGCTGCGCGACGATCAGGTTAGTGAATTCCTGAGAGAGGTCCACATTGGACATTTCCAGCGAGCCGCCTGCCAGCGTGCCGAGGCCGCCGGTGCCTGCAGTGCCGAGTTCCACCTGGCCGGAGTTGGCAGTTGCACGGTACGACGACGAACCCGCCTTTTCGAGGCCTCCCGGGTTGGTGAAGTTGGCCAGTGCAACCCGGCCGACGACAGCCTGGTCCCCGTTACTAAAGGATCCCATGAGTGTGCCATCCGGGCTCATGGTGAAGGATTCAAGGGTTCCGGCCGCACGACCGTTCTGACTGTCGAATCCAACGGTAGTCATGCCTGCGTAACCGCTGAGACTCGTCAGATTAACGTTGATGCCGTCAACCGCCATGGGGCCGCTAGGCGTCAGGACGCCGTTCCCGTTGAGCGCAAGCGATGCACCGACAGTCCCGCTGCCGGTCTTGGAGACATCCCAGCCGTCTGGTGTCCGAGTGAACGTCAGGGAGAGGCTGGCCTTGGTGCCGTCCGCCTTAAAGACCTCAACATCGCGGACGAGGGCATCTGCTTGCTTCGCGTCAGACGGAAGGTTCCCTGCGAGCACTGCCTCGGAAGTGGCACGGGCCTTGGAAATGGCGTCGGGGGAAAGATCGATTGCGCCAATGGGGCCGCCAACGGGCATGTTTCCGTCGGCATCTGCCATCCAGCCCTGCAGGATTGCACCGTCCGGGGAGACGAGGCGCCCCATGGAATCGAGTTCGAAGGCGCCGGCGCGAGTGTAAAGCTGCTCGCCGCCCTTGGTGGTGACGAAGAATCCGTCGCCGGAGATCATCATGTCGGTGGCCTTGCCAGTGGCCTGCGAGGAGCCCTGGGTGAAGTTGGTGGAGATGCCGGCCACCTGCACGCCGAGGCCCACCTGTGCGGGGTTGGTGCCGCCGGCCTGGGCCTGCGGGCCGCCTGCGCCCTGCGTCATCTGGGACAGGGTGTCCTGGAACTGCACCGAGGAGGCCTTGAAGCCGGTGGTGTTGACGTTGGCGATGTTGTTGCCGGTGACATCAAGCATGGTCTGGTGGGAGCGAAGTCCGGAGATTCCGGAGTAGAGGGAGCGGAGCATGATCAGCGCCTTTCGGATCGTGGAACGGACGGGTAATTCAGTGATTGGGAAAATTTGTTGGCGGCACAAGCCGGCTTAGGGGGCAGCATCTCAGGCGGCGGCACCCCCGGTGGTACCGGCGGCGGTGATCCCGGCGACCAGATCCAGCGGGATCTCCTTGCCGTCCACGATCACCTGCGGGACCGGCCCGGCATAGGACACCGAAGTGGCGGTTCCCGTGACGAGCGAACCGTCCGCGCCGTAGTAGCTGACCTCGCGGCCCACCAGCGACGCGGCTACGCCACGCATCTGCAGGGAGAAGTTTTCCTCGCTGGTGGTGGTCATGGTCGCGATGCTTTCCATCATGGCCAGCTGCGTGGACTGGGAGATCATCTGGTTGGTGTCCATCGGCGAGCTGGGGTCCTGGTTTTGCAGCTGGGTGACCAGCAGGTGCATGAACATCTCGCCGTCCATGGACTGCTTCGGTGCGCGCACGGGCGGGGCGGTATACGTCGGGGCGACTGTGCCAACGGGCGCGACTGAGTCGGTGGGCATGGTTCTCCTTGTCTCAGGCCAGCACGTCGAGGCTGGTCGATATCCCGTAGGGACGTCTCAGGGCGGATGGGTCGGTCGTGTCCGGGGCCGTGTCTGCGGCGGTTCCGGTGGCCGTGCCGGGGCGGCCTTCCTGTCCCTGCGGGCCGCCGGAGGGCCGGCCGTCGGGGCCGAACTGCATGCCGGGGCGCGCATCGTTCGGGCGGTTCTGGTTGGAAAGGTCCAAGTTGGCGTTCAGGCCGGTGGCGGCAAGATCGCGTTTCAGGTCGGCCATGACGGCGCGCAAGGCGTCGCGGCCGGCGTCATTCGGCGCGAAGAGCTCCACGCGGACGCCCTCCCCCGTCACGTGGGCTCGGACGGTGACCGGGCCCAGGTTGTCGGGCGTGACGCTGATGGTCATCACGTGCTCGCCGGGCTTGGCCTGCGCGAGCGTAAAGAGCGGGCGGGCCACCTGCGCGGTGAACGGCAACTGCTGGTTCGGCGGGACGGGAGCGGCGGCTGCGGCGGGCGC
>NZ_JBNHGF010000036.1:0-14112 GCF_059091005.1 Arthrobacter sp. Y3223164 | reverse complement strand
GCCAGCAGCACCGGACGCAGCCCTTCCCACCGCCGCCGCTCGTCCGGTTCCAGCAGTCGTCCCGGGTGCAAGGTCGAGCCGGTGGCGGTGACGTTGCCCCGCTCGCGCACGCCCATCACGGAGGCAACCCAGCCGCCGTCGTCGGCGCCGAGCAGCTCCCGCAGCTCTGCCGGGGACCACAGGTAGGTTGCGCCTTCGTGGTGGACACCGTCGACGACGGTGTCGGCGTCGAGCGAGGACGCAAACCCGCCGTGCGCCAACCGCAGCCGGCCCACCATCCAGTCCGCCGTGCCGGCCGTGACCGCGCGCCCCAGGTCCCTCTCGGCCCGGGCCGAAGACTGGAAGGCCCATTGCGCATACACGCGCAGCAGCTGGACATTGTCGTAGAGCATTTTTTCGAAGTGCGGCACGGACCACTGACGGTCCACCGCGTAGCGGGCAAAGCCGCCCTCCACCTGGTCGTACAACGCGGACCCGGCCATGGCCTGCAGCGTCCGGGACGATAGTGCGGCGGCCTGGCCCGCCGTGTCGGACCGCGAGGCCGCGGCATGCCGGAGCAGGAAGTGCAGCACGGCCGACGGCGGAAATTTGGGTGCCGCGCCAAACCCGCCGAAGACGGTGTCCTCCTGCCGCGCCAGGACCTCGACGGCCTGCTCGAGGACCGGGCGGCCCGCACCCCAGCCGCCGGTGGACACCTGCACGGGTCCCTGCCCCGGATCGCGCGACCGATCGGCGGCGTCGTCAGGCCCCTGAGTGAGGTCCCCGAGGAGCTCACGGTTGGCTTCCCCCGCCTGCGCGAGGGCCTCGGCCAGCGAGGCGGCAGTGGTTTCAACGGCGTCCCGGCGCTGCTCCCAGGCTTCATGGACCGCCTGGAGCACCTGGCGGAAGGATGGCTGGTTCGGCAGCGGCTGCGGCGGGAAGTAGGTGCCGGCGTAGAAGGCCCGGCCGTCGGGCAGGGTAAAGACGCTCATCGGCCAGCCGCCCTGGCCGGTCATCAGCTGCGTGGCCGCCATGTAGACGTTGTCCACGTCCGGGCGTTCCTCCCGGTCCACCTTGACCGGAATGAAATGCTCGTTCAGGTACCGGGCCGTGGCCTCGTCCTCGAAGGACTCACCGGCCATCACATGGCACCAGTGGCACGCCGCATAGCCGACCGAAACGAAAACAGGCACGTCGCGCAGACGTGCCTGTTCAAAGGCCTGGTCACCGAACGGCCACCAGTCCACCGGGTTCCCGGCATGCTGGCGCAAGTAGGCCGAAGCCTCCGAGCGCAGTCTGCCGGCCATGGTTACTCCCGGCGGTCCGGGCGGCCCGAGCGGCCGCTGCGTTCGTTAGTGCTCCCCGTTTCGGTGCCGCTGCCGTCGGCGTACCCGCCCCCGCCGGCGGGGCCCGCCTGCCTGGACGCTTCAGGCCCGGCCGCGGTCGAATCCTGGCCGCCGCTCTCCTCCACCTGGGCGCGGTAGCGCACCCGCCGGATGCGCCGGCTCATGTCCCAGATCAGGAAAACCACCACGGCCGCGAGGCCGAAGGTGAAGAAGAAGCCCCAGGGGCCGGGCGAAACCTGGTCAGCGTCCAGGCCGGGCCGGAGACTGGGTTCGCCGGCACCGGCGGCGACGGCGGCAAGGATCTGGATCAGGGGCAAGTTTCAGTCTCTTTCTGGCTGCGTCCCGGAAAATTCGGCTCCGGTGCTGGTTGGCTGCAAGGTCTATCTTATGCCCGCAAAAAAATCCGTTTCCGGCACGCTGGTCTCCACCCGGGCGTGGATCAGCGAGAAATCCTCCCACGGCCAGACGGTCCGCTGCATCTCCTCGGAGACCGCGAAGAAGAACCCGGTGGGCTCCACCTGGGTTCGATGCGCTAGCAGCGCGCGGTCGCGGTGGCGGAAAAAGTCGCCGCAGTCGATCTGCGTGGTGGTGCGGTGGTTCGGCATCGGCGGCTGATGCCCCTCGGCGTCGGCCTCCAGCCACGCCGCGAGGCGTGCGGCGTAGGGCGACTGCAGCCCGGCTTCCTCCAGGGCGTAGTGCAGTGCCCGGAACCGTTCCGGGTTGAACGCGCGGTCATAGTAAAGCTTGAGCGGCTCCCAGGGACTGCCCGCGTCCGGGTAGCGCTCCGGATCACCGGCAGCGTGGTAGGCCTCCACCGCCACCTTGTGGGCCATGATGTGGTCCGGGTGCGGGTAGCCGCCGTTCTCGTCGTAGCTGATCACCACATGCGGGCGGAACTCGCGGACCAGCCTCACCAGCGGAGCCGCCGCCCGCTCGAGGGGCTGGGTGGCGAAGCTGCCGAACGGCAGCGGCGGCAGCGGATCCCCTTCCGGCAGGCCCGAATCTGCGAACCCCAGCCAGCGATGCTGCACGCCCAGCTCCGCCGCCGCCCGGGCCATCTCCACCCGCCGCAAACCGGCCAGGTCCCGGTGCGCCTGCGGATCGGACGCGGCCTCCGCGTTGAGGATGTCTCCGCGTTCACCGCCGGTGCAGGTGGCGACGAGCACCTGGACGCCTTCGGCGGCATAACGCGCCATGGACGCGGCGCCCTTGCTGGATTCGTCGTCCGGATGGGCGTGGACCGCCAGCAGGCGCAGTCCCTCACTCTGCGCCCGCTGGGCTGCATCGAAGCTCACGTGGCTGCTCCTGGGAAATCTTGCGTGGGTGGGTGGGAAGCTAAACTTGAGGGCGTGAGCACCTCCGGCCCCCGAACCCCTCAGACTCCCCCCAGCTTAACGGTTTCCGAACGTTACGGCACACCGCGGCGGACGCTGTCCCGCCGCAGCAAACTGGCACTGGCCGGCGGGGCTTTGGGCGTGGCCATCATCGGCGCCGGTTTCTTTGCCCTGGGCCAGGACGGGCCGCAGATCGAGAGCAAGGACGTTGGCTTTGCCGTGGCCGATGCCGGCCACATCACCGTGGACTTCCAAGTCACCAAGGATCCCGAGGCCACCGTCCAGTGCGCCGTTCAGGCCCTCAGTGAGAACTACGCCGTCGTCGGCTGGAAGGTCGCCACGATCGGGCCCGCCGCCGAAGGGGCTACCGCCCAGACCACGGCGCACCGCGTCCAGCTCCGGACCGAATCCCTGGCCGTTTCCGGCGGCGTGGACAGCTGCTGGCCCGCCGGCACCGGCGGCTGACCCTCCCGCCGGGCGCACCCGCGGCGTGCCTTTCCAGGCTGCCGCGGTTCTTTTGCCATCGAGTTATTGGGAAAACCGGCGGCGGCTGACTACAATTGAGCAAATACATTGCCCCGCCCCCCGGTGAACTGGGAACTCCCAGAACGAATGATTCACCTTCACGGCGGGGTCTTTGCATGGAGTGGCCGCCACCTTGGCGGCCTTTTGTGCAAAGAGCCACCGTGCCGGCCCGCCTCCAGCGGTACCGGCAGCAATTAAGGAGAACTACGTGTCCACTTCCAGCGCACCCGTCGCCTGGCTCACTCAGGAAGCCTACGACCGCCTGAAGGCTGAACTGGATCACCTTTCGGGCCCCGGCCGGGCAGAAATTGTCGACCGCATCGAACAGGCCCGCTCGGAGGGGGATCTCAAGGAAAACGGCGGTTACCACGCCGCCAAGGAAGAACAGGGCAAGGCCGAGGCCCGGATCCGTCAGCTCACCGACTTGCTGCGCAACGCCCACGTGGGCGAGGCACCCGCCGACGACGGCATCGTGGAGCCGGGCATGGTCATCGAAGCGAAGATCGCAGGCGACACCGAGCGCTTCCTGTTGGGCAGCCGCGAGGTCGCCGGCGAATCCGAACTGGACGTGTACAGCGAAAAGTCTCCGCTGGGTGCGGCCATCCACGGCCTGCGGGCGGGAGAATCCACCACCTATGCCGCGCCTAACGGCAAGCAGATCAGTGTGGAGATCATTTCCGCCAAGCCTTACGCCGGCTGATTACGCACCATCATCGTCGAAGGCGGGCTCCTGCGGGAGCCCGCCTTCGGCGTATGCGGCAGCAGGCGTCGGCCGGCGCACGCCGGGAACGGGTTCAGCGCAGGCCCCGCCTGCGGCGCAGCAGCACGGCGGCGGCGACTCCCCCGGCCGCCCCGAACAGGTGCGCCTGCCAGGAGATCCCGGGCAGCGCCGTCGGCAGGACTCCCCACAACACCGAACCGTAGAAAAGAAAGATGACCGCGGCCAGCAGGATCTGGCGCCAGCTGTGATTGTAGAAGCCACGTACCAACAAGTAGGCCAACAGCCCGAAGACCAGGCCCGAGGCGCCGATGGTCAGGCCCGCACCGGTCAGCCAGACCCCTAGCCCGGAGGCCAGCCAGCTGCAGGCGAGCACCACGCAAAACCGCCGGATTCCTTCCAGCAGCGTCAGGAACGCGAGTACCAGCAGCGGGACCGTGTTGCTCAACAGGTGGCCGGTGTCGGCGTGCAGCAGCGGCGCGAACACCACACCGTCAAGCCCGTCGAGCCGCCGTGGCGCGATGCCCAGCAGCAGGCTGAAGTACCCGCCGGCGAAGATGTTGACCAGGAAGACCACCCAGAGCAGTGCCGCCAGTGCCCCGGCACCGGCCAGCGCCGGGGCGGGGCGCAGTCCACGGCTTCCGGCGGCCACGGTCAGTGGACGACGATGGGCTGGAAGCCAGCGGCGCGGAGGCTGCCGAGCACCAGTTCGCAATGCTCGTGGCCCTTTGTCTCGATGTCGATGGTGATGGCAACATCGCCCATGCTGATGGACCCGCCGATGCGGGTATGGTCCACGCGCGTGACGTTGGCGTCCGATTCGGCGATGATGCGCGAGATCGTGGCCAGCGAGCCGGGTCGGTCGTCGAGCATGATCCGCACGGACATGAACCGGCCGGAAGCGTACAGCCCCCGCTGGATCACCTTCAGCATCAGCATCGGATCTATGTTTCCGCCGGAGAGGATCACCGCCGTAGTGCCCGGGTCCGGGATGACACCCTCCATGAGCGCGGCGACGCCGACGGCACCGGCGGGTTCGACCACCAGCTTGGACCGTTCCACCAGGAAGATCAGTGCGCGGGCCAGGGCGTCCTCGCTGACCGTGACCACGTCGTCGACCAGTTCCCGGATGATGGAGAACGGCAACTGCCCGGGACGGCCGACGGCGATGCCGTCGGCCATGGTGGAGACCTTCTGCAGCGGCACCAGCGCATCGGCGGCCAGTGAGGGAGGGTAGGCGGCCGCATTCTCAGCCTGCACTCCGATTACCCTGATCTCGCGGCCCAGCTCCTTCGCCCTGGCCTTGACGGCCGTGGCGACGCCGGCCAGCAGTCCCCCGCCGCCTACGCCCATGACGATGGTCTCGACGTTGGGGACCTGCTCCAGGATCTCGAGCCCCAGCGTGCCCTGCCCGGCGATGATGTCCGGGTTGTCGAACGGATGCACGAAGACCGCTCCGGTCTCGTCCGCGTAGCGCTGCGCCTCGGCGAGTGCCTCGTCCACATTGTGGCCGTGCAACACCACTTCGGCGCCGTGGCCCCGGGTGGCCGCCAGCTTCGGCAGGGCGACGCCGAGCGGCATGAAAATGCGGGCCTTGATGCCCAGGCGGGCCGCCGCCACCGCCACGCCTTGCGCGTGGTTGCCGGCGGAGGCAGCCACGACGCCGCGTGCCTTCTCCGCATCGGACAGTCCGGCCATCCGCACGTAGGCACCCCGGACCTTGAACGACCCGGCCCGCTGCAGGTTCTCGCATTTGAAGAACACGTCGGAGCCGACCATCCGGCCCAGGGCGCGCGATTGTTCGATCGGCGTCTTGGCGATGATGCCGTCGAGGGTTTTCCGGGCGGCCTGGATATCGTCGAGCGTGACGGGAAGCTGGGCGGTGACTGTCACTTGTCGGTCTCTTTTCTGTGCAGCAGGACGCGGCGTCGGCGGGAGGGTTCCCGGTCTGAGGGCTCGGGCGGATTTCCGGGACCCGGCGAAGCCAGTGCCGGTTCCGGCGCCCGGTAGGGCTCTTCCGCCGGTGGCGGCGCGCCCAGGGCCGGGTCGGTTTCCCACCCGCGGGCGGCGATGTACTTCACGACCGCGTTGAGGATCGCCAGCAGGGGGACGGCAAAGAGTGCGCCGGCGACGCCCGCGACCATCGAGCCGCCGGCCACGGCCAGCACGACGGCCAGCGGATGCAGCGAGACTGCCTTGCCCATGATCAGCGGCTGGAGCACGTGGCCCTCCAGCTGCTGAACCCCCAGCACGATGGCGAGCATGATCAGCGCGTTGACCCAGCCGTTGGCCACCAGTGCCAGGAGGACGGCGACGAACCCGGTGAGCAGGGCGCCGACGATCGGGACGAAGGAGCCAAGGAATACCAGGACGCCCAGCGGAAGTGCCAGTGGCACGCCGATGATGGCGGCGCCCGCGCCGATGCCGACGGCGTCGACGAAAGCGACGAACATCTGCACCCGGATGTAGTGGACCATGGAGGTCCACCCCTGGCGGCCGGCGCCGTAGCCGGCCGCCCTCGCCTTTTTGGGCAGCAGGCCGACCATGAAACGCCAGATCCGGTCGCCGTCGTAAAGGAAGAAAATCAGCGCGAAGATGGTCAGCAGCAGTCCGGTGACCAGGTGCCCGGCGGTGGACCCGACGCTCAGGGCGCTGGAGAAGATCGCGCTGCTGTTGTTCTGCAGCTGGTCCAGGCCTTCGTTCAGGTAGTCGTTGAGTTGTTCGTTGGTCAGGCGGAGCGGCCCGTCCGTCAGCCAGCCCTGGACCTGGCCGATGCCTTGCATCACCTGGTCCCACAGCTCGCTGAAGCCGATGTAGAGCTGCCGGCCGACCAAGGAGAGCGCCCCGCCAATCAGCCCCAGGAAGCCCAGGATGGTGATGACGACGGCCAGGCTCTTGGGAACCTTGGCCTTGAGCAGGAAACGGACGACGGGGGAAATCAAGGCGGCGATCAGGGCCGCGACCATCAACGGGATGATCAGCAGCGAGACGAAACTGAGCAGCCAGACCAGCAGTCCGCCCACCACCAGGATCAACCCCACCCGCCACGCCCAGGCCGCACTGATCCGCAGCGCATAGGGAACGTCCTCGCGGACGTGGTGTTGGCCGTCAACTCCGGCCAAACGTCCGGCCGGCAGCGGACGGTTTTCGGGGAAGGACCGGTTCATACACCCAATAGTTTCATACTGTGACCCAGCCGTGCGTTCAGTGAAGCTGCGCCGTAATGCCCCAGCTCCCGCCGACCGTTGCACCGGGCTCCAGCCATTGAAGCCCCAGGCCGGAATTGAAGCTGTTGGCGGGTGCCGTCATCGGTTCCACCGCGACGGCGCGGTCCCGGCCCGGATATTTTGTGGTCACCAGGACATGGACGTAGGGGAAGGTTTCGTCCTGCCACAGCGCGACCGCCGACCCGCTCTCCGAGGCGAGCGTGGTCACCGCGCGGCCACCCGGGCCGGCGGACAGGGCGGTGTAGCCGTGATCGAGGTCCAGCTCCGCCAGCCGGCTTCCGCCGCGCAGGTCGCACTGGCCGGTGACCGGCACATCCGCCGTCGGAATCATGGTGTGCCGATCCGTCGGAAAGTACCGCGCCGCCGGCACGGTCAAGGTCAGCCGGTCGGCGGGTTCGTCTCCGAGCCGGATGAAGGGATGCGCGCCCAGTGCGACCGGTGCGGCGGCCGCGGACAGGTTTTGCAGTTCCTGCCGGACGGTCAGGTCGCCGACCTGGTCCAGGGAGTATTCGGCAATGTGGCTGAGCCGGAAGGGGTAGCCGTGCTGGGGGAAGATCTCTGCCTGCAGCACCACCGCTGACCCGCTGCGGTCGACCAGCCGGTAGCCGGTGTTGCGCAGCAGCCCGTGGATGGCGTGGCCGCGGCCCGGTTCGGTGATGTCCAGTTGCTGGACGGCGCCGTCGAGTTCCCAACGGCCTCCGTCCACCCGGTTGGGCCAGGGCGCCAGCAGGATGCCCGAGGCCGAGGGTGGGATGCGGTCGTCGCCGAAGGTCTCGGTCAGCTGCACGCCCTGTTTTTCGAAGAGCCGGAGGCAGCCCGCCAGTTCGGTGACCACGGCCCGCGATCCCGCACGCCGCAGTTCAAACTGCTCGCCGGTTGCTGCCCGGCTGCGCTGGCCCGTCATGGTTCCACCGTAGCGGGTCGCCGCTTAAACAGCCGACCCCGGCGCACTGGCCGGGGTCGGTGGGTGAGGATGGGCCGCTTACTCGTCGCCGCGGAGGATGGCGAGCAGGCGCAGGATCTCCACGTAGAGCCAGACCAGGGTCACGGTCAGGCCGAAGGCGGCGGTCCAGGAGTACTTGCGGTCCACGCCCTGCCGGACGCCCTGCTCGATCGAGGTGAAGTCGACGATCAGGGAGAACGCGGCCAGGCCGATGGCCAGCAGGCCGATGATGACACCCAGCGGGATGTCGATGCCCATGATGGGGATCACCGCGCCGCGCATGCCCCACTGGTTGTCCAGCACGCCGAACCACATCAGGCCCAGGTTGACCAGCGAGAAGAGCGCGTAGCCGATCAGCGCGATCATGAAGAAGCGCATGGCCTTGGGGGTGGCGCGCACCTTGCCGCTCTTGAACAGGGCCAGCGTGACGGCGAAGACGCACACGGTGCCCAGCACGGCCTGCGGGGCCACGCCGGCGTACATCGAGTCGATGACCATGGACAGGGCGCCGACGAACAGGCCCTCGGCGGCGGCGTAGGCCAGGATGAGGCCCTTGGACGGCTCCCGCTTGAAGGCGTTGACCAGCCCGAGCACCAGGCCGGCGATCATGCCCGGAATCAGCAGGATCGGGAACATCCAGCCGATCGCACCGCCGACGACCACCAGGGACAGGCATGCCAGGGTCTTGAGGATGACGTCGTCATAGGTCATCCTGCCGGTCTGGGCGGGGCCCGCCGACGGCTGGTTGTACAGATCCTGCAGCTGCTGGCTGGAAAGCTGGGTCTGGCCGGCGAGCACGGCGGAGCCGGCTCCGGCAGGGCCCGCGGGCGAGCCGCGGAACGCCTTCGGGTTGTTGAAAACCGGATTTCCTCCGATTGCCATCTTGTTGTCCTCCATCGTCAGGGGGCGAGCTATTGCTTAGACTACCAATCCCAACGAACAACACGGCAGAAAATTCCTTGACCGGCCGCTGAACCCGGGTCGGGCCCCGGCGCCGCCCTCCGGCGGCCTTCCTGGGCAGTAAACCTGCGTCGGCAGCAGCGCCGCCCTGCGGCAGCATCGCGGCCGACGCGCCTGCAGCCCCGCGTCCGGGCCCGCCTGCCCGGGTAGAATGCTGGAGTGACGTCCCGCAGTCCTTCCAACGCGCCCCGCTCCTCCGCCCGCGCCAAGCTGCCCCTGCGCATGCTCCATGACCGCATCCTCGTGGCTCCGGACCAGGACAGCAGCGAGCGCCGTTCGTCCTCGGGAATCGTCATTCCGGCCACCGCCGTCATGGGCAAGCGCCTCGCGTGGGCCGAGGTAGTCGCCGCCGGCCCGCACGTGCGCCAGGTAGCGGTCGGCGATCGCGTGCTCTTCGACCCCGAGGACCGCGCGGAAGTCGAAGTCAACGCCGCCGACTACACCCTGCTCCGCGAGCGCGACGTCCATGCCGTCTCCCAGCCCGAGGAAGCGGACAGCGGCACGGGGCTCTACCTGTAGATCTCTGCCTTCAATTCCGCGGCCCTTCCTGCCGTTCCCGGGCGCCCTGCCTGAAGCTTCCCGCAGGGACCCCTCTGGTTTTCCGCGGGGTTGCCGGCATCCGGTAGCCCGCCTGTTCCCAGAGGCCGATACGTTTCATCGATGCTAAACGACGGCTTCACAGTTGTTACCTGATCGCGACAGAACGCACCTTCCCGCCGCCCGTGACGCAGGTAACATAAACGACACGTCCGTGATTTCCGTCACAGACGCTGTCAGCGCCTGCCGGTGATCCGGCGGACCACACCCCCCACTGTGGAGGTTCATATCTTGATCGCGATGCCGAAGCTCGTTCGGCCATTGGGGACACTGCTCGCCTTACTGGCGATCATCGCGGGCATTATCTTGTCCGCGCCCCCCTCACTGGCTTCGACCACCTCACCTGAACCCACGCCCGGCGCGACGACGACGGGGACCGCGCCGGCGGAACCCTTCCGCGACACGATCAGCGGCGTCCTGCGCAATGCCGACGGCCCCGTCGTGGGGGTGCGGATCACGGCGACGGGCGAAGGATTCACCGGCGAGGCGACCACCGGCGAAAACGGGTCTTGGTCGATCGGTGTCCCGAAACGTGGAACGTACCAAGTCGAAGTGGACGTCTCGACCTTCCCGGAGGGAGTGGAGCTCGCCGAAGGCACGCCGAATCCGCGTGAAGTCACCTTCACGAACACTTCCAACGCCGCGGCCATCTTTCCGCTCGGTGAAGGCATTGTGCTCCAGGGCGCCGGTTTCGGGGAGATCTTCGTCGAGCGCCTCATTGCGGGCCTGAGCTTCGGCCTGCTGCTGGCCCTGGCCTCGGTGGGGTTGTCTCTTATCTACGGCACCACCGGCCTCACCAACTTCGCGCACGGCGAGATGGTCACCGCCGGCGCGGTGCTGATGTTCGGCTTCGCGCTTGTCGGCCTTCCGGTGTGGCTGGCAATGCTGTTGGCCATTGTCCTGGGCGGCGCGTTCGGCTGGGCACAGGACGCCTGGCTGTGGAAGCCGCTGCGTCATCGGGGTACCGGGCTGATCCCCATGATGATCATCAGCAT
Source organism: Arthrobacter sp. Y3223164 (assembly GCF_059091005.1). Classification (NCBI taxonomy): domain Bacteria; kingdom Bacillati; phylum Actinomycetota; class Actinomycetes; order Micrococcales; family Micrococcaceae; genus Arthrobacter; species Arthrobacter sp. Y3223164. The sequence continues at coordinate 3,488 of NZ_JBNHGF010000036.1, read as the reverse complement.
CGGCCTGGCCCTGGCTGCCCGCTATGTCATCCAGTTCAACTTCGGCGGCGCCACGCAGCAGCTGCCGCAGGCCCGAAGCCCCATCCTGGAATTTGGCGAGATTTCGATCAGCCGCAACACGCTGCTCTCATTGATCGTCAGCCTGATAGTGATCATCCTGATTGCCATGCTGTTGCTGAAGACCCGGCTGGGCAAGGCCACCCGGGCGGTCGCGGACAACCCCGCGCTGGCGGCGGCCTCCGGTATCGATGTTGACGGCGTCATCCGCATCGTCTGGACGGTCGGCGGGGTGCTGGCCGCGCTGGGCGGCATCCTCTGGGCGTATTACCGCCCCGGCGTCACGTTCAACATGGGCCAGCAGATCCTGCTGCTCGTCTTTGCCGGCGTCATCCTCGGCGGCCTGGGCACCGTGTTCGGCGCCCTGGTCGGCTCGGTGATCGTCGGCATGTTCGTCGAACTGTCGACGCTCTGGCTGGAAGCGGACCTGAAATACGTGGGCGCCCTGCTGATCATGATCGTCGTCCTGCTGTTCCGGCCACAGGGCATCCTGGGCCGTCGAGAGCGCGTGGGTTAGGAGGCAACACCATGGATTTCCTGAATATATTCACCAACGCCCTGGGCGAAATCATCAGCCCGACGACGGCCGCCTACGCCCTGGCGGCACTCGGGCTGGCCGTCCACTTCGGCTATTCCGGCCTGCTGAACTTCGGCCAAGCCGGTTTCATGGCTATCGGTGCCTACGGCTTCGCCATCCCCACTCTCGAATGGGGCGTGCCGTTCTTTGTCGGCGTCTTGATAGCCCTGATCGGCTCGGTGATTTTTGCGCTCCTGCTGGGCATCCCCACGCTTCGGCTCCGGGCGGATTATCTGGCCATCGTCACGATCGCCGCGGCGGAGATCATCCGGTACGTGGTCACCACCAACGACCTGACGGACATCACCGGTTCGGCCAACGGCCTGGCTGCCTTCGAAGGCGGGTTCTTCGCCCTGAACCCGTTCCCGCAGGGCGCCTACAATTTCGGCCTGGTGACCCTGAACGAACGCGGCCTCTGGATCCGCGTCGTCGGCTGGGGCCTGGTGGTCATCTGCTGCCTGCTGGTCTTCCTGCTGATGCGCAGCCCGTGGGGCCGGATCCTGAAAGGCATCCGCGAGGACGAGAACGCGGTGCGGGCCTTGGGCAAGAACGTGTACTCGTACAAGATGCAGGCCCTCATCATCGGAGGCCTGTTCGGAACAATGGCCGGCATGGTGTTCACGCTTCCCCGCGGAGCGGTGCAACCAGCCAACTACCAGACGGAGCTGACGTTTTTCCTCTGGACCTGCGTGCTGCTGGGCGGCATGGCCACCGTCCTCGGCCCGGTTATCGGCGCCATGCTCTTCTGGGTAGTCCTCTCGCTGACCCAGGGACTGCTCTACGGTGCCATCGAGGCGGACTACATCACCTTCCTGACAACCACGCAGGCAGGACAGCTCCGCTACATCCTTGTTGGCATCGCCTTGATGCTGCTGATGATCTTCAGGCCCCAAGGCGTGCTGGGCAATAAGAAAGAACTGGCATTCACATGAGCGAACAAGACCGCACCACCGCTGCCGGGGCCGCCGCCGTCCCGGAACAGGCAGACCAGCCGGTCACGGACTACATGACGGACACGCGTCCCATTGCTGCCGACGAACCGGGCCCGGGCTGCCGGAAACGGGATCCCATCCTCGTCGCCAAAAACGTGACCCGGCAATTCGGCGGCGTCAACGCCGTGGACGTGGAATATCTCGAGATCCCGCGGCACCAAATTACGGCGCTGATCGGACCCAACGGGGCGGGCAAGACCACCCTGTTCAATTTGCTCACCGGGTTCGATATCCCCCAGAGCGGCGAGTGGTCCTTCGAGGGGCATTCCCTCGCCGGTGTGCCGTCCTACAAGGTGGCCCGCATGGGCATGGTGCGCACATTCCAGTTGACCAAGGTTATGGGAAAGCTCTCCGTCATGGAGAACATGCGCCTGGGTGCCACCGGGCAGTCCGGCGAGAACCTCTTCAAGGCCCTCTTCAAGAACATCTGGGGGCCCAAGGAACGGGAGATCACGGATCAGGCCGACGTCTTGCTGGCCAAGTTCAAGCTCGACACCAAACGGGACGACTACGCGGCATCGCTCTCGGGCGGCCAGCGCAAGCTGCTGGAAATGGCCCGCGCCCTGATGGTCCGGCCCAAGCTGGTCATGCTCGATGAGCCGATGGCCGGCGTCAATCCCGCCCTGACGCAGTCGCTGCTGGAGCATGTCAGAAACCTGAAGGCCGAGGGCATGACCGTGCTGTTCGTCGAACACGACATGCACATGGTCCGCCACATTGCCGACTGGGTGGTGGTCATGGCCGAAGGCCGGATCGTGGCGGAAGGTCCGCCCGGCGTCGTCATGAAGGATCCCGCTGTGATCGACGCGTACCTGGGCGCCCATCACGACGTCGACCTGGGCGACGCCGAAGGCGTCGAAGCGCTGGAGGAAGAGCTGGCGCAGGACGCGGAGTCGGTCGTGGGCACGGATGCCGAGGGCGTCCTGGGCCGCCACATCAGCGAGCAGGATTCCAGCGCGGAAGAAGCAGGCAACGCCGACCGCGGAACCAGAAGGAAGGACCGGCCATGAATGCGCGCCGCATGGAAACGACCCCGAAAGCCGTGGCGCCGGGGGAACCGGTGGTCACCGTGACGGATTTGGTGGCCGGCTATCTGCCCGGCGTCAATATCCTCAACGGCTGCAGCATCGAGGCCCGCCAGGGCGAATTGATCGGCATCATCGGCCCGAACGGTGCCGGCAAGTCAACCCTGCTCAAGGCGATGTTCGGCCTGGTCAAGGTCCATTCCGGCACCGTAGTGGTGCGCGGCCAGGACCTGACCGGGCTGAAAGCGAACAAGCTCGTCAGCCGCGGCATCGGGTTCGTCCCGCAGAACAACAACGTCTTTTCGACGCTGACCATCGAAGAAAACATGGAAATGGGCATGTTCCAACGGCCCAAGGACTTCAGGAAACGCTTCGATTTCGTGGCGGGTATCTTCCCGGAACTGGCCAAGCGCCGTGCGCAGCGGGCGGGCTCGCTCTCCGGCGGTGAACGCCAAATGGTGGCGATGGGACGGGCCCTGATGATGGACCCGGCGGTGCTGCTCCTGGACGAGCCTTCCGCCGGCCTCTCTCCGGTCAAGCAGGACGAGACGTTCCTGCGGGTGCACGAAATTAACCGGGCCGGTGTTTCCGTGATCATGGTGGAACAGAACGCGCGCCGCTGCCTGCAGATCTGCGACCGCGGCTACGTCCTGGACCAGGGCAAGGACGCCTACACCGGAACCGGCCGCGAACTGCTGAAGGATCCGAAGGTCATCCAGCTCTACCTGGGCACGCTCGCGGACACCGCCTGAGACCCAGCCTCACCGCGACGGCGGCGCCTGTCCCCAGGGGCGGGCGCCGCCTTCGTGTTTGCCCACTGGCCTCAGGGCGCCGCCC
>NZ_JBNHGF010000035.1:0-14229 GCF_059091005.1 Arthrobacter sp. Y3223164 | reverse complement strand
CCGACACCTGGCTCGCCCGCCGGCAGGCAGTCCGCCGGCGGCCGGAGCAGCACTGGCCCTGGGCCACCCTGCTGGTCAATGTCACCGGGTCGTTCATCCTCGGGCTCGTCGCCGGCGGCGTGGTGGGCCAGGAGCCGGGCCTGGCGGAAACGTGGCGCCTGGCCGAGCCCTGGCGACTGGCGCTGGCCAGCGGCCTGGCCGGCGGACTGACCACCTTCAGTTCCTTCACCGTCGCCACGGTTAAGCTGTGGGCAGAGCGACGGGCGGGCGCCGCCGCCGTCAATCTCGCGGCGAACCTGCTGCTGGGCACCGCCGCCGCGGCGCTCGGGCTCGCGGCAACTGGCCTGACCGTGCCACTGTCCTGAGCAATCCGTGCCCCTCGCCAGACGGCTGGCCGGCAGGGTTCGGGCGGTCCCGGCCGTGAGCATGACCGCCCGCAGATCGGTTAGGCTCGGCTTGTCTGAGCGTCGGCAGAAGAAAGGTGCCCCATGGCAACTCTGGGAATTGAGGAAGAATACCTGCTGCTGGATCCGGCCACCGGCTTACCCGCCCCGGTGGCGGACAGGGTCGCCGAAAACCTGGAAGGCTCGGTACAAGTAGCCAGGGATGAGATCCAGCGGGAGTTGCTCACTTGCCAGATTGAAACGGCCACCGCGGTCTGCTCCACGCTCACCGAGGCCGAGGAATCGCTGCTCAACTTCCGCCGCGAGCTCGATACCGCCGCCCGCAAGACCGGCGTGCGTGCGGCGGCCACGGGCACGGCCCCGCGGATCCAGGACGACTACCCCGAGGTCACGGACAAGGAGCGCTACCACCAGCTCAAGGCCAGCGCGAAGGGCATCGTGGCCGACCAGTTCGTCAACGGCCAGCACGTGCATGTGTCCGTCCCCGACAAGGAGGCCGGGGTGCAGGCCTTGAACCGGATCAGGCCGTGGCTGCCGGCGGTGGTGGCGCTGGGCGCCAACTCACCGTACTGGCTGGACCGGGACAGCGGGTTCGGCAGCTGGCGGATCGTCCACTACCGCCGCTGGCCCATCCAGGGCTGCGCGCCGGTTTTCCGCGACGCGGCGGACTACGAGCGCCGGATCCAGCGCCTGGTCGACTCCGGCGTGGTCATCGACCGGGGCGTTATTACGTGGCTGGCACGGCTGTCCGACCGCTACCCCACCCTTGAAGTCCGTGCCGCCGACGTGCAGCTCGAGGCCCAGGACTCCGTGCTGATCGCGGCGGTTGTCCGGGGACTGATCTCCACGGTGCTGACCGATGAGGCTTCCTCCCGGTCCTTCCTGCAACCCGAGCCGGAGCTTCTGGACGCCGCCGTCTGGCAGGCCGGACGGCAGGGCCTGTCCGACCGGCTGGTGGATCCTGAGTCCGGCGTGCTGCTGCCGGCACGGGATGTGGTGGGCATGCTGCTGCGCTACATCCGGCCCGCACTCGAGGCAGAGGGCGACTCGGCGTGGGTGGATGCCAGCATCGAGCGGCTCTTCGCCACGGGCACCGGCGCCGACCGGCAGCGCAGGGCCATGGAATCCGGCGGGCTGCCGGCGCTGATGGATCTGTACGCCTCGTCCCTGACCGCGGAGCCATAGCCCGCGGCGCACTGGTCCTTTTAGGCGGGCGGCCGGCTGCCCGGCCCCGATCTGCCGTCCGCCGCAGCCGGCGGCGCGAGCAGGGGTGCGATGAGGTTCATGATCTTGGCCGAAGGCTCCACCCCATAATCCTTCCGCAGCCGGGAACTGAAGGCCTCGAACGCCCGCAGCGCCTGCGCATAATTGCCCTCGGCGATCTGCGCCTGGAGCAACAGCCGCTGCGCGCTTTCGCGCAGCGGCTCAATGGCGACGGCGATTCCCGCTGCGTCCGTCGCCCGGTCGATCTCACCGCGCTCCAGATACTGGCCGGCGAGGCGTTCCAGGGCCTTCAGCCTCAGCTGCCTCCACCGCTCCTGCTCGGCCATGACCCAATCCTCATACCACCCGGGCAGCAGTTCGGCCGTGCGCAGCAGGTCGAGCAGGGCCGGCCGCTGGCCAACCCCGCGGTCCCCGTCGAGGGCGGCCAGCCGCCGGCGGACTTCGTGAACGTCCACCGTGACGTCCGGAGCGAGTGCCAGCGGATCCCTGCTCTCCTCCAGCAGTCCCGGCAACTGGTGGGAAATCATCCAGATCGCCTCCCGCAGGCTACCCGCCGCCTGCCTCTCCGAACTGTCCGGCCACAGCAGGCCGGCCAGGAACGCGCGTGGCTCGCTGCCGTGAAGGGCCAGGGCTGCAATCAGGCGCTGCTGCCGGATGGTGACCCTGACGGGAAGTGTTCCCTGGCGAATCTGCCATCCCCCCAGGAGTTGGACCTCCCACGGGCGTTCTGTTGCATTCATTTCCGTGCCCTCCCCCAAGGGCATCAAGTAGCCCCCAAGCAACTGCCCCGCTTCTCCCCGATTACAGCTTCCCACCGTGTGCAACGTTGTCAATGCGGCCCTCGTCGGCGGCAGTCGGCCCGGTAACGCCGCCGTAACACCGGACGTCGTCCAATGTCGTCTAGGGGCCCGTCGTCGCACATGGCTAGACCGTCGCACATGGCTCGACGCACTGCCCGGCACGTCGTCGACTCCCGAGGCTAGGAGGACTGCCATGGCGGCACATGCGCACTTCCCCACGCCCGCCCAAGAGACGCACGCCGCCTGCGGCTTCCTGGTACAGGCGGTCCGGCAACCGGGACAGCGGGGAGCGGCATGAGCGCTCCGGCAGGGCGCAGCGCCCGGCGCCGCCTGACCGAGACAAGCCACCGGCCGAAATCTTCCAGCCGTGCCGAGGCTGCCAGCACCATCCTCACCGGCGCCCCCGGCAACGGAAGGGTACGTTGGCACGATGGGGACAGGCTGGAACGGCTCTTCGAAGACCGCTGCGACGAACTGCGGCGCGACGGCGAGGGGGGACGGCTCGCCGTCGACGGCGTTGGGTCGTCGCTGACCTACGATCAGCTCGACGCCCGGGCGAACCAGCTTGCGCGGTACCTGATCTCGCGCGGCACGCGGGCGGGCGACCGGATCGCGCTGCTCTTTGACCAGCCCACCCGGTCCTACACGGCCATTCTGGCGGTCTTGAAGGCCGGTGCCGCATATGTCCCGCTGGACGCCGGATACCCCTCCGACCGTCTGGCCTACATTGTTCAGGATGCCGGCGTGAGGCTTGTCCTGTCGCTGTCCCACCTTCGTGACCGGATGCCCCAAACGGGTGCGACCATCCTCTGCCTCGACGAGGAGGACCCGCTGGTGGCCGCGCAGGATTCCTCGCGGCTGCCCCGGGGAGAACAGGCGGGGCCACCGGGCGACCTGGCCTACATCATCTACACCTCCGGCTCGACGGGCCGCCCCAAGGGTGTGGCCATCGACCATCCCAGCATCTGCAACTTCGTGCTCGTGGCAGCCGAAGTCTACGGTTACCAGCCGACGGACCGCGTCTACCAAGGGATGACGATCGCCTTCGACTTTTCGGTGGAGGAGATCTGGGTCCCGTGGATGGTCGGCGCAACCCTGGTGCCCAAGCCCGGCGGCGTCAGCCTGCTTGGCATGGAACTGGGCCAGTTCCTGCGGGACCAGCGGGTGAGCGCCATGTGCTGCGTTCCAACGCTGCTGGCCACCCTCGACGAGGACCTGCCCGACCTGCGGTTCCTACTGGTCTCCGGCGAGGCCTGCCCGCGTGACCTCATTACCCGATGGCACCGGCCGGGCCGCAGGTTCCTGAACGTCTACGGCCCAACGGAAGCAACCGTCACTGCGACCTGGGACGCGGTCCATCCGGACAAACCGGTGACCCTGGGCACTCCCCTGCCCACGTACTCGGTGGTGGTCCTCGATCCGGATGAACCGCGAGCGCTGCCACCGGGGGAACTGGGCGAAATCGGGATCGCCGGGATCGGGCTGGCCCGCGGATACATCAACCGTGACGATCTGACCGAGCGGGCCTTTATCCACGACTTCCTTGGCATCGATAACAATCCCTCAGGCCGGATCTACCGCTCGGGCGACCTGGGGCGGTTCACCGAGGGTGGAACCATCGAGTACCACGGCCGGATCGATACGCAGGTCAAAGTCCGTGGTTACCGCATCGAACTTACTGAAATCGAGTCCGTCCTGCTGCAGGTGCCCGGCATCGCCCAGGCGGTAGTGAGCACCTACGAGCCATCCCCCGGACTCGTGGAGCTGGTCGCCTACTACACACTGCGCCAGGACACCGCGGCGGTCGACGAGGCCGGCATCGCCGAAAAACTGAGCGAGACCCTGCCCGGCTACATGGTTCCGGCCTACCTCGAGCGCTGCACCGAAATCCCCGTCATGCCCAGCGGCAAGGCCGACCGGAAGAAGCTGCCGCAGCCCGGCAAACCCCGGCTCACCGGCGGCACTCACGAGTACAGCGCACCGGCAACGGAGGCGGAGGAGATACTGGCCGGTTGCCTCGCGGGGGTCCTGGGCGTGGAGAAAGTCTCCGCCACGGCACACTTTTTCAACGATCTCGGCGCCAATTCGCTGCTCATGGCCGGTTTTTCGGCCGCCGTCCGGCGCCGGGCTGCGCTGCCGCCGGTGGCCATGCAGGACATCTACCAGCATCCGACTGTCCGCCGGCTCGCCGTCGTCCTCTCGGCAGCCCAGGCCGCGGCCGAGCCGTCGGGAACCCCTGCGGGCGAGACGGAGCCGGCCCTGCGGCCTGCGCCCAGCGCGCTCCGGCATATCTTGTGCGGCGTCGCGCAGTTGATGTTCTTCCTGGGCTACACCACCTACGCTGCCTCTTTGCTCGTCATGTCGTTCGTTTGGGTTTCCGATGGAACCGGCTTGATCGACATGTGGCTGCGATCCGTCGGATTCGGCGCCGCGATGTTCCTGATACTGTCCGTCACCCCTATTGTCCTGAAATGGGTTCTGGTCGGCCGCTGGAAGCGTCAGGACATCCCCCTGTGGAGCTGGGCCTACATCCGGTTCTGGGTCGTCAAGACGCTCAATCGGAGCAATCCCCTCGTTCTGTTCGTCGGCTCGCCCCTTTTCGTTCTCTACCTCCGGGCGCTCGGGGCAAAAATCGGCAAGGGCGTTGCCATTTTCTCGCGCATGGTGCCGGTATGCACCGACCTGGTCAGCATCGGCGACGGCACGGTCATTCACAAAAATTCATTCTTCCTCGCCTACCGCGCCCGCAGCGGCGTCATCGAAACGGGCACGGTAACGCTTGGCCGCGATGTCCTGGTGTCGCAAAAGACGACGCTGGACATCGACACGGCCATGGGCGACGGCGCTCAGCTGGGCTATGCGTCCTCGCTGCAGACGGGCCAGGCGGTACCGGACGGTCAGCGCTGGCACGGCTCCCCCGCGGTCCCTACGGCAACGAACTACCTCAGGGTTCCGCCGGTACGCTGCAGCACCCGCCGCAGGGTCATTTTCACCCTGCTGCAGCTTTTCAACCGGCTGGTCCTGGTCGCGCCGGTCGGACTCATCGGCCTGTCAGCGCTGCTGCCGCCCTATCTCGACAGCGAACACCTGAAAATGGACAATCCGTTCTTCTACCTCGACACCCTGCTCATCACCCTGACCCTGTTCCTTGCCTCCTTCTTCGGCGGCCTCATCGCGGTCCTGACCATCCCCCGGCTCCTGAACCTCGCTCTCAAGCCGGACAAGGTCTACCCGCTGTACGGCGTGCATTTCACGCTCCAGCGGATGGTTGCCGGGCTGACGAACGTCAAGCTGTACAAGGATGTTTTCGGCGACAGCTCGTACATCGTGCATTACCTGAAGGCACTGGGCTACAACCTCGGCAAGAAGGTGGAGCAGACAGGGTCGAACTTCGGCCCCGAGGTGTCACACGATTCGCCCTACCTGAATACCATCGGATACGGGACCATGGTCTCCGACGGCCTGAACATGATGAACGCCGATTACTCGAGCACCTCGTTCCGGCTGTCCCGTGTCAGGATCGCGGGCCGCAACTTTCTGGGAAACGACCTCACCTTCCCGCTCGAGGCACGGGTTGGCGAGAACGTCTTGCTGGCAACCAAGGTCATGATCCCGGTCGACGGCCCGATCCGGGAAAATACCGGCTTGCTGGGATCCCCTCCGTTCGAGATTCCGCGCTCCGTTCAGCGGGACGGCCGGTTCGATGAGCTAAAGATCGAAGAGGCGAAGAACAGGCGGCTGCCGGCCAAAAACCGCCACAATATCGCGTCCATGGGAATCTTCCTCGGTGTGCGCTGGTTCCTGTTTTTCTCCGGGACGCTCATCGCCGCAGCCTCCGTAACAATCTACGATGAATTCGGCGCGTTGGCGGTTGCCGTAGGAACGTTGGGCTTCGTCATTTACCTGGTCCTGCTGTCCGTCCTCGTCGAGCGCCTGGTGATGGGCTTCCGCAGGTTGAAGCCGCAGTACTGCTCGATCTACGACCCGTACTTCTGGCACCATGAACGTCTGTGGAAGATGCTCGCCACTCCACCCTTCAACGGCACGCCCTTCAAATCACTCGTCTGGAGGATGCTCGGCGTCAGGGTGGGCAAGCGTCTCTACGACGCCGGCTGCAACATCCCCGAGAAAACACTTGTCTCAATCGGCGACGACTGCGCCCTGAACGAAGGCACGGCCCTTCAAGGCCACTCAATGGAAGACGGTACATTCAAGTCGGACTACATCGCGGTGGGAAACCGGTGTTCCTTTGGCGTCGAGTCCTTCGTCAATTACGGCGCCGTGGTGGGCGACGGCGTCTCACTCGAGGCCGACTCGTTGCTCATGAAGGGAGAAGACGTGCCGGAGAACGCCATCTATGCCGGCAACCCGGCCCGCGACACGACGGACACCGCCAGACCCAGGCGGTTGACCGGCGCGGCGCAAGGTTGATGAAGTAAACGGGCGCGGAGCAGTGCGCCCGGCGCAGGCGCACTGCACGAAGTTGCTGCAACTGGACTCCCGGTCCATGGTGGTAGGTGATGATTACCAGACGCGAAGCAGCCCAGTTCCTCGATATCCCACCGGAGATGGCGAAACGCCACGGGATCCCCTCCCGCATCTCCGAGGAGGAACTCGCCTCGATGGACGCGGACCCACCGGCCTGGCTGGCCCAGTCGCGTGCCAATCGCACGGGCAAGAGGCCTGTCTGGACACCGCTGCGGTGCTTCATGTGCGGCTTTACCGAGTCTGCCCGGCCCAAGAAATGGTGGCCCGAATTCACCTATGTTTACTGTCGGCACCATGATCCCGCGGAGCTGCCCGAGCTGCCCGCGGGATGGGTCCGCAGCGAGTATGACGGCATCGGCACCAGGTTCACCGGAATCGTCGACGTGGCGCTTCCCGGAGACTGACCCCTGGCGGCGGGCGCTGCTGGGCGAGAGGTTTAGAAGAAAGCCGAATCGCCGCCGGTCCCTGCGCCGGACTCGGCCGGCTCCACGCAGAGGGGCGGCCTCCCCGCAGGGAGGCCGCCCCCGATGGCGGAGCCGGCTGGATTACTCGACCTCGCCGACGCCCTCCTCGGCGGCCTTGGCCGTCTTCCACACGGCCTTTCCTTCGGCCTTGGCTGTCTTCCAGTCGGCCTTTCCTTCAGCCTTGACGGCCTTCCAGTCTGCGCTTCCCTCCGCCTTCGCGGATTTCCACGCGGCATCAGCCTCGGCCTTCGCCGATTTCCACGCGGCGTCCGTTTCGGCCTTCACGGCCTGCCAGGCGTGGGTCGGCTCCTCAACCGGAGCCGGGGCCGGCTCTTCCACGACCGGCTCCTCAATGGGGGCCGGTGCAGGCTCTTCCTCCACCGGAGCCGGTTCCTCGACCGGAACCTCCTCTACCGGCTCTTCCCCGGGGACGGGCTCAACGGGCTCTTCACCCTCGTCCGGGGTTGGGGCTTCGTCCTCGACCGGTGCCGGGGCAGCCGGCTCCTCAGCGGGGGTTTCCTCCGCGGGACCGTCCTCGACGACCGGTTCAGCTTCCTCGACCGGGGCCGGCACGATGGTTACGTCCTCGGCCGTGATGGCCACGAACGAATCCTGCGTTTCGTGAGCAGAAGCGGCTCCTGCGCCTCCGGCAGTCACCACGCCTGCGACGAAGACTCCAGCGGCCAGCTGCCGTGCCTTGGTTTTAGCAAACGATGACATGTGTTGCTCCAATCGTTGGGGATGTTGCAACTTAACCGTTACATCCGGCGGCGAGGGGCTTGCAAGCGGAAGCGGTGAATAGCCGCCGATTGGCCTTAAGACCAGCGTGAGGTCTTTACAGGCCGGCGGGAGTCCGTCACACTCCGCCACGGCCGGGTGGTGACCGGTTCGAGCTTTGTCAGGGGCTGTACCGTACCACGGGGGATAATCGTTACACTGAACCGCGTGGGCGCAACGTCGCATCCCGTCCGTCCTGCACCAACTTCCCGGGACCCCGCCCGCAAGGATGACACCCATGCCTTCGCCCCTGCCCCGCCGCTTCCTCGCCGGACTGGCCTCGTTCACCGCCGCCGCTGTCCTCGGCGGAACGCTCGCCGTCGTTCCGGCTTCGGCCACCGCTGAGTCTGACCCGCCCCTCGCGCCGAGCAAATACCTCAGCGCCCGGGACGTGCCGACCGACCGGTTCATCGTGAAGTTCACGGACAAGGCCGGAGGCAGCTCCGCAGGTAGGGGGAAAGCCTACGGGCGTACCGCCAAGAAGCTGGGCGTCAGCGTGAAGGAACTGCGCGGCACCGCCACCGGGGCCCGGGTAATCACCACTGGCAAGCCCCTCGCCGACTCCGAGGCCAGGGAACTGATCGCCGGACTCGAGGCTGACCCGGGCGTTGAATTCGCCGAACCCGATCAGCGCATGCAGCCAGCGGCGGCCCCGAACGACGAGCACTACGGCCTGCAGTGGGACCTTTTCGAGGACAAGGCCGGGATGCGCGTGCCGGGAGCCTGGGACGTCAGCCGCGGCGACGGCGTCACGGTCGCCGTCGTCGACACGGGCATTACCGATCACAGCGACCTTAACGCGAACGAGCTGCCCGGCTACGACATGATCTCTCACCCGGCCATTGCCCGGGACGGCGACGGCCGGGACGCCGACCCCCGGGATGAAGGCGACTGGTACGACGTCGGTGATTGCGGGTACGACGACTCCTCCTATTCCTCCTGGCACGGCACGCACGTTGCCGGCACCATTGCCGCCGTCTCGGGCAACGGGCAAGGAGTCGCAGGCGTCGCCCCCGGCGCGAAGATCCTTCCCGTCCGCGCACTCGGAGCGTGCGGCGGTTACATGTCCGACATCGCCGACGCCGTGATCTGGTCGGCAGGAGGCGAAGTCCCAAACGTCCCGCTCAATTCAAACCGGGCCCGTGTCATCAACCTGTCGCTCGGCGGCTCCGGGGTGTGTTCCGCCACCTTCCAGTCAGCGGTGAACATCGCCGTGAACGCCGGCTCCGCCGTCGTGGTGGCGGCCGGCAATGAGAACCAGGATGCCTCCCTGTCCACCCCGGCGAACTGCAAGAACGTCATCACGGTGGCGGCCAGCGGACGCGAAGGCAACCGCGCCCCGTATTCGAACTTCGGAGCCATGGTCGACGTAACCGCCCCCGGCGGCGACGGGAGCACCGGCGCGGGCAACGGCATCGTCTCCACATACAACCAGGGCACGACCACCCCGGGCGCCGAGGGCTACTCCTACCTCCAGGGCACGTCGATGGCCGCACCGCACGTCGCCGGCCTGGCCGCCTTGATCCTTGCTGCACGTCCGAATTGGACGCCGGCCCGGCTGGAAAACCACCTCAAACTCAAGTCCCGTCCCCTTCCGGACACCTGCCCCGAAGGCTGCGGAACCGGGTTGGCCGACGCCACCTCGTCCCTGGACTTCAGCCTCGTCCCGGTTATCACTGGGGAACCCCTGGTCGGTCGCCGGCTGGGCGCGGACACCCGCGGCTGGCCCGAGGGAACGGTGGAGAGCTACCAGTGGAACCGCAACGACCAGCCCATCAGCGGCGCCACCTTCGATACGTACACCCCCGTACCGGCCGATTTGGGGTCCGCGCTGAGTGTGACCGTGACGGGCAGCAGGTCACAGGAGGGCTATGCCGTCCGCAGCAACACCTCCGAGCCGACGCCCAAGATCGCTCCGGGCTTGCTGGCCAGTTCCACGCCGACGATCAGCGGAACCCACAAGGTCGGCTACACGTTGACCGCCGGCGCCGGGGCCTGGACCTCGGGCACCACGCTGAAGTATCGGTGGTACCGCGGAACCACGGCGATCTCTGGGGCGACGGGCCGCACCTATGTGCTCACCGGCTCCGACGCCGGCAAGCAGATCTCCGTCCGGGTGACCGGATCCAAGAGCGGCTACACCAGCCTGACCCGTCACTCGGCCAAGACGTCCGTGATTGCCAAGGGCACCCTGCGCACCTCCGCACCGGTCATCAAGGGCACGCTGCGGCCCGGCTACACGCTGACCGCGTACCCAGGTACCTGGACCTCGGGCACCACGCTGAAGTACCAGTGGTACCGCGGCACCACGGCGATCTCACGGGCGACGGGCCGCACCTACGTGCTCACCGGCTCCGACGCCGGCAAGCAGATCTCCGTCCGGGTGACCGGATCCAAGAGCGGCTACACCGGCCTGAACCGGTACTCGGCCAAGACGTCTGCGATTGCCAAGGGCACCCTGCGCACGTCCGCACCGGTCATCAAGGGCACGCTGCGGACGGGCTACACGCTGACCGCGTATCCGGGCACCTGGACGGCGGGCACCACCCTGAAGTACCAGTGGTACCGCTCCGGCACGGCCATCCGCGGCGCCACCGGCAAGACCTACCGGTTGACCGCCACGGACCGCTTCGACACGATCAGGGTGCGGGTCACCGGGTCCAAGACCGGGTATGATACGGCGAACAGATACTCGCTCTCCACCGCGCGCCTTCGATAGCGCCGGCCGGCCCAGACCAGGAAGCATGTCCGGCCACCTGGGTGCGGCGGGCGGGGCGGAAGATCCCCCGCCGGACCGGCTCATACCATGTTGAGCTCACGTAGGCTGCACTCAGGCTGGCTTCGCCTCAGCTTGCTTTTGGCGGGGCCTGAGCGGCGACGATCTCGGCGATCGCGTACTCGCAAACACCCGCCGCTTCCCCCACCTCCTCTTCGGACAAGCCTGAGGAGAGGGCAGCGATGATCTGCTCGTCGCTGGCCGCCTTTGCCTGGTCCAAAGCCCATTCGGCTGCTTCCACTTCGCCGGATCTGCACAGGACGGCGGCCAGCATGCTCCTCTGCGCGGGCGACTTGCCGGTGGGCAGGCCGGGTACCTCAAGGCCTTCAAGATGCGGGTTCGTGCCTTGCCCCAAGTACACGGCCGAATCGAGGCTCGCGATGGAAAGGGCATGGGGGTGGGTTTTGATGTGCGACTCCATGAGAGCCACCTTTCAGAGAATGAAACCAGGCTCCCGGTGGCTCGAAAGAGGGCTTCACAGCAGGCAAAACCAGTTGGCCGCCTGTTTCGACCGTACGCGTGGCTGCCCTCGATGACAACAGGCGGGCTGTCGGCGAACCCCTCGCAAGCAAGGCCTCTTGAACATCATCTTGTCAGTTCGGTGTCTTCCTCGGAGGTTGCGCCCCTTATCTCCTCCGCGCGGCTCTTTTCGGCCTGACTTGGCGGTGGGCTCGGCGAATGTCGCGTAGGGTTTGGGCTGATAGTTGGTCGCCTTGGCCCGCGGCCTGCTTGAGAAGCGCTCTACCCTCCTTAGCTTGCCCCGATTCCCAGAGCGCCAAGCCCAGGTTATGCAGTGCGTTCGGTTCGCCTTCAGAGAGGCTGCGCCGCAGAAGTTCGATTTCTTTGTCGCTTCTGCCTGCCTTGGAATAGAGATCCGCTAGAGGGATCAGGACATCAGCCACACCGGTGTCGAGGTGTCTTTCGAGGAGCTGAATCGATGTGTCGAGGTCCAACTGATCCGTTGTGGTGACCAGTTCTACGGCCGCCTCTGCGCTGAGTTCGCTGCCTTTTCGCAGGATTTCAACCGCGGAGCCCTCATCCCCAACGGCTCGGTATGCTCTGGCCAGCCGGAGTGGGACTAAAGGGTTCTCACCGGCGTCGCTAAGCCATCTGATCGCCTCGGCCGGTTTTCCAAGGTTCAGGTAGGCCTGCCCCAGGGCTAACGCCGCCTGTGGGTCTCCTGCCCTATGTGCCGTCTCGTATTGCTCCAAGGCTTGCATGGTCCGATGCTGCCCTTCGAGGAAGGTCCCGTAGTTGAGATGTGCTTCCGTAACGCCGTGCTCAATCGCTAGTCGATACAGGGCTTCGACCGCTTCAGACGCGGGTATCTGCTGCAGGTCATTCGCGGCGTTGAAGAGACCGTCGGCGTCGCCTGAAAGGATTAGTTCGGCCGATGCGCGAAAGTCGACCGGCTCGCTCTGCTCATTCATGATCACTCGTCTTGTTCCTGCCGCTCGAAGGCCTCGAATTCATCACGATCCTAAAGCCGTCCGGGCGACCAGGGGTGACCAAAGCTGCGTGGCTCGCCGTCATACTTTCCAGTGATGGTTTCCCAATGAGTCGGGACACCGTTTACCTGCTCCGGGTGCCAGCATGAGCCATGTCGAAGATCCGGACCGGAACCACCAACCCAGACAAAAGAAAACACCCCGGTCCGAAGACCGGGGTGTAAGCGATGACCCGACTCATCCGTAAAGGATGTCCCGACTCATCACATAGTGGAGATGGGGGGAATTGAACCCCCGTCCGATGTTGTGTTGCCAGGACTTCTCCGGGCGCAGTTTGCTTCGGGTTTTCTTGGCCCCAACCATCCCGCAAACAGGTGGTTGACCCGGGCCCAGCCGTCTAAATGTCCCGAATACCCCAACGGCGAAGGTATTCAGCAGTGGCCCTCTTAATGACGCCAGCATCCGGGGCGAGAGCGACCCCGGGCTGACGGACTTGCAATGCTACTTAGGCAGCGAGAGCGAAGTCAGTGCGCTTAGATTCGGCACTTATTGGTTTGCAGAGAGCGTTTCCGAGATAACTCTGCATCCTCGGCCCGCTTCCCCTGGCGCGACTAACATCGTCGAAACCTGTCATCCCCGTATGTAGTTATCAAAATAACCATTGCTGCCGGGCAGTTACCTGTCCCGGACCATCCAGTGTAACCCATGTTTGCGCCCGTCTATTCCCGCCGACCCGGCATAGCCAGCGTGCGGTCGCGGGACTTACGCTCGAACCATGGTTGTGGGCCGGCCCCCAGGCACGCCGCCGCCGGCGTCCACCCCGGCAACGTTCGGCATCGAAGAAGAATTCCTGTTGATGGACCCGCGCACCGGCTTGCCGGTGATGACCGGCCCGGCGGTGCGGGCCGCCCTGCGCCTGGGAACCACCCCGGAATGGGTCAGCTACGAGTTGCTCGACTGCCAGGTTGAAACCTCAACCCCGGTTTGCCGCCAGCTGTCCGAAGCTGCGGACGCCCTGCTGGACTTCCGTCACGAGCTGGCCCTCAGCGCCGCCGCAACGGGCGCGGCCGCGGCCGGCATCGGCGTGATTTTCGACGCCGACCTGCGCCCGGCATCCGTGACCGACAACCCCAGGTACCGCAGCATCGCCGAGCGTGCGCCGGCCCTGATCGCCGACCAGTACGTGACGGGCATGCACATCCACATTGAAGTGGCAGATCCGGAGGTGCGGCTGCAGGTCCTTAACCGGCTGCGCCCCTGGCTCCCGCTGCTCACGGCGGTAGCAGCCAACTCACCGTACTGGCGGCACGCGGACAGCGGCTTCGCCAGCTGGCGCACCATCATGTATCGCCGCTGGCAGGTCCAGGGCTGTCCGCCGTTCTTCGCGGACCTGCACGACTACGGCGTCCGCGTGCGACAGTTGTACGCCTCCGGGGTGGTCCCGGATCCCGGGCACCTCTCCTGGCTGGCCAGGCTGGCCGACCACTACCCCACTATCGAGGTCCGGGCCGCCGACAGCCAGCTCACCGCGGCCGACAGCGTGCTGCTGGCCGGGCTGGTCCGCGCGTTGGTCGCCACCGAGCAGGCCGCCGTCCTCGCGGAGCGCCCGGTCACCAACTTCCATCCGGAACACCTGGACGTGGCGCTCTGGCAGGCGGCCCGGTTCGGGTTGTCGGAGAAACTGGTGCATCTGGACTCGGCCACCCTCTGGCCCGCGCACGATGTCCTCGAACTCTTGCTGCGACATATCGATGAGGCGTTGGAGCAGCACGGGGACGGCGGCTGGGTCCGCGAGCAGGCCGCACGGCTGCGGCTGGAGGGCAACGGTGCGCAGCGCCAGCGGAAGGC
>NZ_JBNHGF010000034.1:0-14386 GCF_059091005.1 Arthrobacter sp. Y3223164 | reverse complement strand
GCGGCCGGCATCCGCCATCCGCCGGGCTGCCCGCTGCATGCACACGAACGCGCCGTCCAGGTCGGTGGCGACCACCCGGCGCCAGGTCTCGTAGTCCAACTCCAGGAACGGCTCCGAGGCGCCCGTGCCGGAGTTGTTGACGAACACGTCCAGTCCGCCGAGTTGCTCCGCGAGCGAATCGACCACGTCGCCGCAGCCGGGCAGGTCCGTGGTGTCCAAGTGGGCGACGGCGGCGCTGCGGCCGAGCGCGCGCACCTCCTGCGCGGTCTCTTCAGCCCCGCTTTCGTCCGAGTGCCAGGTGATCCCCACGTCCAGCCCTGCCCGGGCGAGCGCGACGGCGGTGGCCCGGCCGATGCCGGAGTCGGAACCGGTGACGATGGCGGTGCGCGGCGTGAAATTTTCCATGGGCCTATTGTGGCGAAGAACCGGCCGCTTGCCAGCCCCACCGGCCGCGCGGGCCGCTACGCGACGGTCATTTCGCCCATCAGGTCCCAGTCGTCGCCCTCGACCTGGCGGCTGATGATCCGCGGCGTTTCCTGCAGGTACTGCGGCTGCTCCTGCATGGCCTTCTTGAAGTGGTCGCTCTTCACATGCGCTTCGGCCGCGTCGTCCCGGAAGGCCTCGACCAGCACGTACTCATTGGGGTCCTCCACGCTGCGCGACCAGTCGAACCACAGGTTGCCCGGCTCGGCACGCGTCGCCTCGGTGAATTCGCGGACGAGTTCGGGGAAGTTATCGGCGTACTCGTCCTTGACCTTGAACTTGACCACAATGAAAATCACGAGGCATCAGCCTTTCTTCTGTTGGGGGTGTCTTTTCATCCTGTCATGTACCGCGCGGTCCGTCAGGTCAGGTGCGGCCAATCAGTTAGCGGCGGTGCCCGGCCTGCCCGCCGGCGAGCGCCTTGGCCGCGGCAATATAGCGCCGCGTGACCAGCCGCTGTGCGGCCTCCGCCACCGGTGCTCCTGCCCGGTAGAACCAGTTGGCATGCCGGCTGAACGCGAACACCTCGAAGACCACCCGCCCGCTCCCCTCCAGCACAGCCACAAAGCCTTCCTCCCCCGACTCCGGATGTCCAGGCAGGGTGCCGTAGCCGAAGCCCGTCCGGGTCGGCGTCCGTTCCGTCCACACCACGCGGCACGGGATGGCGAGCCGCAGCGGCCCGACGCCGAACCCGGACACCACCTCCGCGCCTTCGGCGGCCACCGGCCCCGTGGCATCGACCCGCAGCCCGGCCAGCCGATGCACTTCCCACCCCATCAGCCCCTCGGCCAGCCGGTGAAAAGCGTCTTCCCCCTCACCGACACCGACTCGCTCGTCGACGACCCGGTATCCCGGCGGCGAGGTGCGCTCCCGGCTCAACCCCACGCCGTCGTACGTCAGCGGAACCCCGCCCAGGTCCTCGGCCCTCACCGCTCAGCCCTGCAGCGCATCGTCGCCCCTGGCCAGGCCCATCCAGCCCAGCATCTCGCGGTCGCGGTGCGGCAGCGACGCCACCACCAGGTCGTAGGAGTCCTCGATCATGTCCCGCAGCATGTCGTCGGGCAGCCCGCCGTCGCAGCGCACGCCGTTCCAGTGCGTTTTGTTCATGTGATAGGCACCCGTGATCTCCGGATGCGCCGCGCGGAGCTGCTGCGCCAGCACCGGTTCGCACTTGAGGCTGATGCTCAGCCGCGGCGCCTGCAGGTCCGAGAGCGCGAACATCTTCGCCGCTCGGCCTGCCGCCCGGACCTTGAACACCGACGACTCGGGCCCAAACGGGAAGTCCTCGAACGCCCCGGGCAGGGACAGGCAGAATGCGCGCAGGGCGGTTGCGTCCATGGGCACGAGCCTACTGCTCCCGGCCCGCGCCGGTCACGGTTCTGCGCAGATCGACGTACCACCCGGCCTCCGTGCCTCGCCCCGCCCGTGCCTCGCCCCGCCCGAGCGTCGCCCGCGCCGCTCACGGTTCTGCGGAGATCGACGTGCCCACCCGGCCTCCGTGCCCCGCCCCACCCGAGCCTGGCCCGACGCCCCCTGGACCGCATCCCGCCCTAGTTCCGCCCGGTGCGCGGCGGCAACTTCGGTGGCAGGATGGTTTCACAGTTGTTTCACGGGGAACGACGGCGGGCTTCGGTGCCGCCGGCGGGTTTCGGAACGGGCGACGGCTCTGGAGAGGAGACCCATGTCAGACACCGGCAGGGAAGCGAAGCGGGCGGCCGGCAGGGCCAAGGACAAGACCGAGGTCGCCGCCAATTCCAAGGCGTTCGAGCGGGTGGCGCGGTTCGGTTACGTGGCCAGCGGCCTGCTGCACGTGCTGATCGGCGCGATCGCGCTCCGGCTCGCCTTCGGCGGAGGCGGCGAGGCGGACCAGACCGGGGCCGCCTCAAGCCTGGCGAAGACTCCGGGCGGGATGTTCCTGCTCTGGGCGGGCATGCTTGCCGCCGCCGCCCTGGCCTTGTGGCAGATCAGCGAGGCGGTGTTCGGCGGCCGCGGCCGGGAGGCAAAGAAGAGGTGGGGCTACCGGGCGAAGTCCGTGGGACTGGCCATCGCGTACACGGTGGTGGCGGTATCGTTCGGCAGCTTCGCGCTGGGTTCCGGCGCCGACAGCAGCCAGAGTTCCCAGGACGCCAGCACCAGGCTGATGCAGTGGCCGGGCGGTGCCGTTGTCCTGTTCCTGATTGGCGCCGTCATCATGGGCGCCGGCGTCTTTTACGTGTACAAGGGCCTGAAGAAGAAGTTCCTGGACGACCTCAAACGGCTCCCCAGGGGCAGCACCGGCACCGCCGTGACGTGGACCGGCGTCGTGGGTTATGCGGGCAAGGGGCTGGCACTGTTCGTGCTGGGGCTGCTGTTGGCGGTGGCCGCGGTGCAGCACGACCCGCAGGAGGTCAAGGGGTTGGACGGGGCGCTCAAGGCGCTGCGTGATCAGGCCTTCGGCCCGGCCGCACTCGCCGTCGTCGCCGTTGGCCTGATCTGTTACGGCCTCTACATGGGCGCCCGGGCGCGCTACGCGAAGATGTAGGCACCGGAGAACGACGGCGGTGCGCCTCCCCGTGGGCCAGGCGCACCGCCGTCGTTGTTTAGATGGTTCTGCCCGTGCCTAAGCTCGGTGGGCCAGCGCGTTCTGCAGGCGGAAGCCAGCGGCCCGGTGGTTCTCCGGCAGCTTGTCGCCGCGGCCGAAGAGCTTGTTGCGCAGGGTCCCCGGCGCGTACTCCGTGGGGTAGGCGCCCAGCTTCTGCAGTTCCGGCACGACGAATTCCACGATGTCCTCGAAGGTGCCCGGGGTGATCGCGTAGGCCAGGTTGAACCCGTCCACGTCGGTCTCGTCGACCCACTCCACGAGCTTGGCGGCTACCTCCGCGCCGGAGCCGACGGTGATCGGGCCGAAACCGCCGACGCCGACCCATTCGGCCAGCTGGCGGATGGTCCACGGCTTGCCGCTGTCGCCGGAGGCCTTCTGGAAGGTCTCCACGGAGGACTGGATGGCGTTGGACTTCACGTTTTCGCCAATCACGTCATCCGGGCCGTAGGTGGAGAGGTCCACGCCCATCCAGCCGGAGATCAGCGCCAGCGCCCCGTTGATGTCTGCGTAGGACTTGTAGTCCTCGAATTTGGCCTGCGCGGCGGCGGTGTCGGGCCCGGTCACCACGGTCTGCATCGCGTAGATGCGGACGTCGTAGCGGTCGCGTCCGGCCGCCTCCACGGCGTCGCGGATCTTCTTCACCGATGCGGCCAGCATCTCCTTGGTCGGGCAGGTCACGAACACCGCCTCGGCGTTCCCGGCGGCGAACTCGGTGCCGCGCTTGGAAGCCCCGGCCTGGAAGATGACCGGGGTGCGCTGCGGGCTCGGCTCGGTGATGGCGATGCCGGGAACCTTAAAGTACTTGCCCTCGTGCCGAATCTCGTGGACCTTCGCCGGGTCGGTGAAGACGCCGGTCTCCACGTCCTTGACCACCGCGTCGTCCTCCCACGAGCCCTCGAGCAGCTTGTAGATGACCTCGAGGTATTCGTCCGCGTGGTTGTAGCGCTCGTCGTGCTCCAGCTGGTCTTCCTGGCCCATGTTGCGCGCCGCCGAGGGCAGGTAACCGGTGACCACGTTCCAGCCGACCCGCCCGTTGGTCAGGTGGTCCAGCGTGGCCAGGCGGCGGGCGAACGGGTAGGGGTGCTCGTAGGCGGTGCCGGCGGTGACGCCGAAGCCGAGGTTTTCGGTCACCGCGGCCATCGCCGAGACCAGCATGAACGGATCGTTCACGGGGACCTGTGTGCCGGCGCGCAGCGTGGTCTCGTTGGAGGATCCGAAGACGTCGTAGGTGCCGAGCACGTCGGCGATGAACAGGCCGTCGAACAGGCCCTTTTCCAGCACCTTGGCCAGGTGGGTCCAGTAGCCGATGGTGTTGTAGGTGGGGGACTTGTCCTGCGGGTGGCGCCACAGTCCGGGCGACTGATGGCCCACGCAGTTCATGTCGAAGGCGTTGAAGCGAACTTGGCGCCGGGGGTTGGGCTGCGGGTTGTTTACGGTCATGTCAGGCTCCTTTTCTGATGAGAAGAGCCCGCGCCAGCCCTCCGTCGGGCATGCGGCTGCCAACGGAAGACCAACGAGAGATCGAGCTTCTCCATCGGTCCTGGCGGTAGCACCTTCCTCAGGGAGGGGGTTGCTGCGGCGTCAACAAGCCAGGTCTCTCGGCCGCTCTGGATGGGTACCCCTCCATTGGACACCCGGGGGCGTCCGGAGGGAAATGTTCCGCGTCACGCGGAGTAAGAATTACGACGCGTTACGCCGGGTATAAATCACGACGCCGGTGCGGAGCCGGCTTTGGTCTGCGGACGCTTCCATCCCGCCACCGCTCCGGCCCCCAGGCAGACAAGAATCAGGACGACGACGGCGATCGCCAGCGGCACACTGTTGCCGACCAGGGTGGGCAGGTTCTGCAGGATCAGGCCCAGGATGGCCAGCAGCCCGAGGAGTCCGAGAGCCGGGGCGACCGAGCGCTTCCAGTCGCGGGCCGGTGCGCCCTGCCGGCGGAAGAAAACCAGCACCGCGATGCTGGTGACCGTCATCAGCACCACCACGCCCAGGGAGGCGAAACCGGCAAACCAGGTGTAGAACTGCACGATGGGGTCCCAGCCGGCCACCACCGCGGCCAGCAGGAACAGGGCCACCACTCCGGTCGAAGCGGCCGAGGCCAGATGTGGCGAGTGGTGCCGGGTGTGCGTGCCGGCCAGCTTGGCGGGGAAAATGCCTTGTCCGGCGATCTGGAAGAAATAGCGTGAGCTGATGTTGTGCAGGGACAGGATGCAGGCGAACAGGCTGCTGGCCAGCAGTACCTGGATGACGTGGCTGCCCGCGGTTCCGAGGTAGAGCGCGGTAGTCTCCGAGAGCAAGGTGCCGGGCGCGTCCGTGGCCTTTTGGACGATGCCCTCGTCGCCCCACACGCTGATCAGCAGCCAGCTGGAGAGCGCGTAGAAGCCGCCCACCACGATGAGGGCTACATAGGTGGCGCGCGGGATCGTCTTGTCCGGGTCCCGTGCCTCGTCGCGAAACACGGCGGTGGCCTCGAAGCCAATGAAACTCAGGATGGCGAACAACAGCGCGATGCCGGGCGCCCCGGACAGCACGGTCGACGGAGTGACGAACCCGGTGGACAGGCCCTCTCGACCGCCGCCGCCAAAAATTACGGCAGCGTCCAAAACCAGCACGATCAGCACCTCGGCGACCAGCAGTACCCCCAGCACCTTGCCGGAGAGCTCGATGTTGCGGTGGCCCAGCCAGGCGACGGCGGCCAGGGCGGCAGCGGCCCATGCCCACCATGGCAGTGCCGGCCCGCCGTAGGCGCGCACCACTTCGTCGACGGCCGGCGCCAGCAGGCCGTAGACGCCGGCTTCCAGCGCGAGGTAGGAGAGCAGGGCCACGAAGGCCGCCCCCAGGCCCGCCCTGCGGCCGAGGCCTTTGCCGACGTAGCTGAAGAACGCGCCGGCCGTTGGCACGTGCGGTGTCATGGTGGTGAAGCCGACGGCAAACAACAGCAGGATGGCCATGGCCAGCAGGTAGATGAAGGGAAGGCCGGCGCCGTTGCCGCTGACGATGGCCAGCGGGACGGTTCCGCCGATGACGCCCAGTGGCGACGCGGCGGCCAGCACGATGAGCACGATGCTGGCGACGCCCAGCCGGCCGGAGAGCCGTGGAGCACCGGCATTGGCGGCCGCGGCGGTCTCGGGTGCGGCGAGGGTTGGGTTATTGACGGATACGGACATAGTTGGCTTCTTCCTAGAAGGCCGCGGAGCGGGTGGCTTGGCTGGCTGGACGGGCGCCGTCGCTCTGTGGCTGACGCGCGGCGTCGGCATTGGCCTCGCCAATCGTCCAGACGTACGGGGGCTCGGCGCCGTTGACTTCCCAGTCGCCGATGATCCGGGCCTTATAGATGAACGGGTTGTGCGTGGCCACGGTGCGGGCGTTGCGCCAGTGCCGGTCCAGTGCCTTGTCCGTGCTGGTCGAGGAGGCACCGAGCGCGTTGAAAAGGGCGCCTGCGGCGTCCGGGACCAAGGCGCTGAGCACAATCTGCGCCCGGCCCGATTCCAGTTCGACGGCGATGTTGGCCGCCTTCTCGGCGTCGGCGTCTGACTGCCGCGAGGCGAAGACGCGGTCCAGGCTGCGGGCAACGCCGAGCGTGGTTGCCTTCGCGGCGTAGGCCTTGGCGCTGATTTCGCCGACCACCTGCAGGACCTGCGCGTCGTGCCGAACCAGCGGGGCGTTTCCGTGGCCGAACACCCGCTTGCGGTCCCGTACGTTCTCTGCGGCTTCGCTGGTGACGGCCTGAGCGATGCCGGCCAGGGTCACCAGCAGGATGTGCTGGTAGAGCGCCGTCTGGTACGGGAAGCGGTCGGCGAAGGCGGACACGTTGGCAGGGTCCACCACAGCGTCGGTAAACACGGTGGTGCCGCTGCCGGTGAGCCGCTGGCCGAAACCGTCCCAGTCGTCGAAGGTTTCCACGCCCGGCGTCTTGGTGGAGATGATCACCGAGACATCGGAGCCGTCCGGGCGCTTGGCGGTGACGTCGATCCAGTCCGCGAAGATGGTGCCGGTGGTGTAGAACTTGCGGCCGTTCAGCAGCAGCTTGCCGCCGGTCTCGGACAGCACGGTGGCGGTTCCCCCGGCGCCCGGTTCGGTCCAGGCGTTGCCGGCCAGCTCGCCGGACGCGAAGCGCCGCAGCCAGGCGCCGCGGTCAGAGGTGCGGCCGTTGTGGTACAGGTTCTCCTCCACCAAGGCAATGTGCGAACGCAGCGCCTGCGGAATGTTGCTGTCCGCGGCGGCCAACTCGATCAGGAGCCGGGTGAACTCTTCCCAGTCCAGCCCGTCGCCGCCAAGTTCGGCGGGGATCCGTGTGGCGCCAAAACCGGCGTCCTTCAGCCAGCCGATCTGCTCAAACGGCAGCTTGCGGGTGAGCTCGCGGCTTAACGCCCCGGCGGCGATGCGCGCGAAGATCGGACGGTACTTGGCGGCCGCGGCGTCGAAGGCCGTGGCGAGGTTGTCGAGTGTTTCAGTCATGGTGGTTCTCCTGGAGGTTTCGCCGTGAGGGCGTCAGATGAGGCCCTCAGGTTTCGGGCAGTGGTGATGGGGCGCCCGGGTTGCGGGCACCGGTGATGGGGCCCCGCGGGTTGGGGCCCCGCGGGTTGGGGCCATCGGTGGTGGGCCCGCGGATGGCGGGCAGCATGAGGTGACCCGCGGGCTGCTGCAGGGGTGTGCGGCGTTCCGCGCGGCTTAGGTGTAGAGCGAAATCGGCTGGACGTCGCCGAGCAGGTAGTTGGCGCCGACCTCGACCTTCTTGTAGTCGACCGGATCGTGCAGGGTGTGCGTGCGGATGTTGCGCCAGAAAATGTCCAGCCCGACCTCGGTTTTCGCGGAGGACGAGCCGGTGGTCTCGAAGATCCGGTTCGCCACGTCCACGCCCACCTCGGTGGACACGACCTTGAGCCGCGCAATCTCGAGCGCGATGTCCGCCCGGGCTTCCGCGCTCAACTGCGCGCCGGCGGCAATAACAGCGTCGAACCTGGCGTTCGTCCGGTCGGCCAGGGCCTCCACCGCGGCAACCCGCGACACCAGCTCGCCGTAGACCCGCTGCGTCAGCGGATCCTGGGCATAGGTCTCCTGCGTGCTGAGGAACCAGGAGTTCCGGCGCGCCAGCGTGATCCGGCGTCCGCGGTCCAGCGCCCCCTGCGCGATGCCCAGGTAGAGGCTGCCGAAGGCCAGCTGGATGTACGGGGTAACCAGCGTGGAGAAAGGCTCCTCCCCTACCTCGCCGATGATGTCCGCTTCGGTGACCTGCACGCCGTCGTACTTCACCGAGCCACTGGCCGAGAGCCGCTGTCCGAGCGCATCCCAGTCCCCGAGGTATCCGATGCCCGTTCGGTCATGCTCCAGCGCGAGGGCCAGGAACTTGCCCCGCTCGGGTCCGGCCGCGATCACGGCGTTGACCAGGATGGCGTCGCCGACGGAAGCGCCGGTGGAGAAGTGCTTGGTGCCGTTCAGCCGGAAGCCGTCGCCGTCGGGAACAAGTTCCAGATTTGGGTCCACCGGGTTCACGGAGTCGCCCCAGGACCAGCGGCCCCGAGCGGAGCGGCGGAGCAGTCGTTCCTGGACCTGCGCATCACCGTAGAACACGACGGCGCCCAGGTTGGCGTAGTGGTAACCGAGTATTTGCGCGATCGACGCGTCGGTGCGGGCCAGGATGCGCACGGCGTGCAGCGCGCTCTCCCAGTGCCCGCCCTCGCCGCCCCAGTCGGCCGGGATGATCAGGTTGAGCAGGCCCGAGTTGCGCAGCAGCTCCACCTCGGCGTGCGGGTCGGCGTTGCGTCGGTCGCGCTCCAGCACGTCCGGGGCCAGCGCGGCGGCAACGCCTTCGGCTACTTGCTGCCAGTGGGCCAGTTCCTCGGCGGTAGCCTGTCCGGCCCACGGGGCTGGGCGGGTTTGCGGGTTGTTGGCGGTCACGACGGCGGTCATGTTGGCTCCTCACGGCGGGGCTCCCATCCGGACCCGCGGCGCAGCAACCGTCACGGTTGGGGCGCATCCCGGAGGGGGCCGTACTTGCCGGGCACGGTGTTGTGCGCGGCCGGATCCTCATCTGGGGCACCCCGCTACGGGAGAGGGTTGCCGCCCAACCAGCCAGAGCTTGTCGTTGGGACTCTTGATCTCGGAGTCGAGTATGCCGGGGCCGATCCGGTGCAGGGAAGCACATGACAGGCCATGACATTCTGCTGCCGTTTGTTACGGAAACCGCTTCTGATGACGACGACGGCCCGTCGCCCCAGCCGGCTCCGGGGGCTGGGGCCGGCAGGCGTCCGCCCGGCTCCACGGGCTGGGGCTGCAGGCTTCCGCCCGGCGCATTAAGCCGTGCGCATTCCTCTGCGCGGCTGTCCCCTACTGGCCTGGTTACGAGGGGACTACCGTGGAGGTGCACTGCCAATATGGCCGGGCCGGGACGGGCACCGTCCGCTGGCCGTCGTACGGGAGGTTCATCATGAAGGCATGGCAATTTGTCGGCACGAAGAAGCCGCTGGAGCTTAATGAGGTTCAGGAACCCCACGCTGGCCCCGGTGAAGTGGTCGTCGACGTCAAGGCGTCGGGGGTCTGTCACTCGGACGTCTCGACGCTCGATGATCCGGGATGGATGGCGCTGTTCCAGCACGGCCTGCCCCGCACCATGGGCCATGAATCCGCCGGCGTTATCAGCGAGGTCGGCGAGGGCATGGACCATTGGAAGATTGGCGACCGCGTAGGCCTCTCTCCGGTGATGTCGGACGGGGACGCATTGGGTTACGGGAAGTGGGATGGAGGCTTCGCCGCCAAGCTTCGCGCGACCGACGACAATCTCGTCGCCCTGCCCGACGAAGTGCCGTTCGACCTCGGCGCGATGGCGACCGACGCCGGCTTGACCGCCTACCATGCCATGATGGCGGTCGGCGGGGCGAAGAACGGCATGAAGGTCGGCGTCATCGGCCTGGGCGGACTGGGCTACATCGGTGCACGCTGTGCCGCGTTGGTCGGCGCCGAGGTGTACGGCGCCGAGGTCAATCCGGAAACCCAGAAACTGGCCGACGAGATCGGATTGGCTGGCGTCGGCGCCTCGATCGAAGAGTTCAAGGACAAGAACCTGGAGCTGATCGTGGACTACGCCGGCTTCGGCACCACGACCTCGGCCGCCATCGAAACCCTCGCTGAGTTCGGCACCCTGGTTCAGGTGGGCATGGGCCGGTTGGAATCGACCATCAATACCTACCCGATCATCATCAACCAGCTCACCATCAGGGGCTCAAAGTCCGGTACCAAGGAGGATCTTGCCGGCATCTACGAGCTGATGAAGAGTGGCCAGCTCAAACCACCCATGAACCACATCAAGCATGCCGACATTCCCGGCGCAATCGACAAGCTTCGCGCGGGAGGCGTCGTCGGCCGCTTCATCGCTGTGTACGAGTGATGCGGGGACTCGAGGCGGCCGTCCGAAGGCGGGGCAGGGCTGACCGCAGCCCGTGAGCTGCTGTTATAAACCGAAGCGCGGGGCCTCGATGGCCGGGCAGGTATCCATGACGACGTCCAGCCCGGCCGCCTTGGCCCGTTCCGCGGCGGCTTCGTCGATCACGCCCAGCTGGAGCCACACCGCCTTGGCACCGACTTCGATGGCCTGGTCCACCACCGGGCCGACCTTCTGCGAGTTCACGAAGCAGTCCACCACGTCGATCTCGCCGGGAATGTCCCCGAGCTTTTGGTAACCGGTCAGGCCGAGGACGTCGTCGCCCTGCAGGTTGACGGGGACGACTTCCATGTCCAGTTGGTCCATCAGGTACCGGGAGATGCGCATGGCCACCCGGTGCGGGTTCGTGGACAGGCCGACGACGGCCCAGCGGCCGGGGTTTTCGAGCAGCCGCCGGACGACTTCGGGGTCATTCTGGTGTGCCATGGCTCGACCCTACCCGCGACTCTTCGGCACCGGAACCGCCGCCGGCCCTCTCCCCCTCAGCCGCCCTCATCGAGGAGTCGGCAGGCGCCCTCAACCCGTCGGTTTAAGGGCGCCAGCTGAACAGTCGATGGTTTGGGGCTAGCCAGCCAACCGGGCCGCCGCTGCGTCGGCGTGCTCCGCCACCCAGTTCCCCACCAGTTCCAGCACTTCAGCGTCCACGGGCTCGCGGATCTGGCGCTTGTAGTCGGAGAGGGTCGGAACCTTCGGGTCGCGGCGCAGCAGGTGCGACAGGTCCTCGATCTTCCTCGTGGTCACCGGGCCGGGGACAGTGGCCGCGATGATGTCCAGGTCGGCCGGGTCCACCTGCACGTCCTTGGCGCCCGTGATGGCCAGCACCGGCATGTGCAGGCGCTCCAAGTTCGGAACGGGGTCGAAGTCGAGGAACTCCCGATGCCACAGCGCGTTGATCTTGCGGCCCTGCATGCGCACCACGTCCTCGGTGGTGAGCCGAAGTTTTTCCACCGACTTCGCCTGCACCTTGACCAGGTCCTGGCGGAAAAGCTTCAGCAGCAAGCGCGGGAAGGCGGGCAGCGAGTCGCTGATCTGGGCCGTCTGCCACCTGCCTGTCTCAAAGCCTGTCTGCGCCGAGGCTGAAAGCAGCACAGCCCCATCCACCCGTGTACCGGACTCTGCCGCCACGGCCGCCGCGTGGTAGCTGCCTTCGCTGTGGCCGACCAGGAACACCGGGAGGCCCGCGGCCTTTTGGGCGGCCATCCAGCGGAGGGCGGCCGCGGCGTCGTCGGTGTTCTGACGGAAGCCGGCCGCCCAGAAGGTTCCTTCCGAGTCGCCGGTACCGCGCTTGTCGTAGCGCAGGGAAGCGATTCCGTGGCCGGCAAGTGCCGTCGCCAAGTCACGGCTGATGCCCAACGGCATCCGTTTGTGGTCGGCATTGCGGTCGATCGGTCCCGAGCCCGGCAGGATCAGCGCGGCGCCGCGGACCGTTCCGGCCGGTTCAGCCCAGGTTCCCGTCAGCTGAACGGTCCCGGACGGGAAGCTGATCACTTCTTCGGTGAACGCCTGACCGGCGGGCAGGCCGGCGGCCTTCCGGATCCGGGCCGCAACTTCCTCGGCATCGGGAAGCGACACGACCACCCGGGCGTACTTTTGCCCGTCCAGGTCAAGCTGAACTGCCGGGGTGCCGCGGCGGGCGACGGCGAGGGTCTTGCCGCGGCCGCGCCACGTTCCCACCCGAGTCCGTCCCGGGATCGCAAGCCCGGGAGCCCGCCATCCGTGGACGCCGTCGAACGCATACGCGAGCACCCGGACGGAGGTCACCGCGGACAGCGGGAATCGCTGGTCGCCGAGCAGCCCCGCAACTTTCTCGAATCGATCCAGCTCCAGCAGAACCTCCTTGTTCTCCACCACTATCGCCGCCACCGCGCCTCCCTTCGGGTCGTTTATTGCTCGTGTCTTGGTCGTCGGTCGCCCATTTGGTTACCGGACAGTACGATTATTATCAGTTGCAGGAACAATGTCAACTGTGAGAACGTTGAGCCATGTCCTCCTCACAGAGCGCCGACCTGATCCTGCACCCCGTACGCCTGCGGATCGTCCAGACGCTGCTGGGCAACCGTGAGCTGACCACGGCGGAGATCTCCGCCGAACTCCCCGACATTCCCACCGCGACGCTTTACCGGCACATAAGCACGCTCTCCAAGGCCGGCGTGCTGGCGGTGGCCCAGGAGAGACCGGTTCGCGGCACCACCGAACGTACCTTTCGACTGGACGTAGCCAGGAGTTCAGTGGCCGAGGACGATCTGGCGTCCATGACGGCCGATGACCACCGGCGCGGCTTCATGGCCTTTGCGGCCGGGCTGCTGGGTGCCTTCGACCAATACATCTCCGGGGGGAATCCGGACTTCGTGCGCGACGGGGCCGGTTACCGGCAGACCGCCCTCTGGATGACGGACGAAGAGTTCGAGGATTTCACCTCCGCCATCAGGGCTGCCGCAGAGAAGGTGGTGGCCAACGGCCCTGAAAAGGGGCGGCACCGCCGTTTGTTCTCCACGGTCCTCATCCCGGCGGATCCGCCCGCCTGACTGACCGCCCCGCCGGGCCCGCCCCGGGAGCAACGTCCAACATCGGCGGCACATGGGCGGGAGGAGACGGCGGCGTCGTCGGCTGGCTATGAAAGGAGGCAGCGACGCCGGCGACACCCGAGCGAACGGGGGCATCGCCGTCGTGATGGCCCCGAGGGGGCGGGCCGGCGTTACGCGTCCCAGCAGAGGCAGAAGGGGTGTCCGGCGGGGTCGGCGTACACCTGGAACCCCGAGGCGGACGCCGGGTCATCGGCCGGCTTCAGCAGCTTGGCACCCAGGGACGTCGCCTGTTCATGGGCGGCCGCGAGATCGTCTATGTAGAGGTCCAGGTGGATCTGCTGCGGCGTCCCGTCCGGCCAGTCGGGCGGGATGTGGTCGGGCGCAAGCTGGAATCCCAGCCGCGATTCGCCGTCCACCATGACCGTGTGCCAGTCGTCTTCGGCCTCGACCGTCCCGTCCAAGAGGCCGGCCCAGAAGGTGCTCTCCGCCGCGAGGTCGGCGGCGTCGAACACGATGATCTCTCTGCTGATTTTCATGCGGTCATCCTGCCACTGAGCCGAAGTTGCGTCCATGGTTAGCGGGGATGCGCCTGTTTCCCCGGCGGGTTCCCCACGAGTGGTTCGCGCCTTTGTTACGGCAGATTGTCATTCCGCCTTTGTTACGGGTCATTATTACGGGCAGTTTGCCGGGAGCCCCGCCCGTGCCGTTTAGTTGGTGGTGACCATCCCGAGCGGCCGAGAGACCTGGATCGACGACGCCGCAGCAACCCTGGTCACCGGAAGCCCACCCAGGCTGCCGGTGATAACGAGGTGACAAGCCACGGGTACGGCCGGCGATTGCCGGGCCGCACGGCTTGATCCGTAGGGTGCTACTGCCAGGATCGATGGAGTGATCCCATGACTGCCGTACTGTCGTCGTCCCGCCACGCGGCTCCCGTTGCCGCTGCACCCGCGGCCCGTTCCGACTCCGCGCTGGCCGTTTCCTTTCGCGCCCTGAACCGCACGTTCGGCACGGGAGCACAGGCCCACACCGTGCTGCGCGACGTGAACTTCGAGGTCCGTCCCGGCGAGGTGCTGGCCATCCTGGGCCCGTCAGGCTGCGGCAAGTCCACCTTGCTCCGCGCCACCGCAGGCCTCGACGCGCCCAGCGCCGGCGCGGTGGAAATCGACGGCACTCCGGTCCAGGGCATCGACTCCCGCTGCGCCGTCGCGTTCCAGGAACCCCGGCTGCTGCCGTGGCACACCCTGCAGGCCAACGTGGCCATCGGCCTGCCCAAGAGCTCCAGCGCCAAGCAGGGCAAGTCCAAGGTCGCCCGGCTGCTGGACCTGGTCGGCCTGGCCGCCTTCGCCAAGCACC
>NZ_JBNHGF010000033.1:0-14398 GCF_059091005.1 Arthrobacter sp. Y3223164 | reverse complement strand
GAGGACATCCCGGCGCTGGCCGATGCCCTCGGCGACACCGAGGGACTGAACCCCGCCGGGCTGATGGCCGTCGCACCGCTGGGCGCAGACCCTGCCCGCGCATTCGGCCGGCTGGTCGAACTGTCGCAGCGGCTTCGGGAACAGCATCCCGGCGCCGGCCTGGTGTCGGCGGGCATGAGCCAGGACCTCGAAGCGGCGGTCGCCGCGGGCGCGACACACCTCCGCGTCGGTTCCGATGTCCTCGGCCCGCGACCAGCCGTGGGGTAGCGTTTTGGCTAGGCAGACTCCTTGCCGGGCCGGCCGATCCGGGACCTGGCAAGGCGCGACAGCAGCGCTGAAGACAGGATGGGAGCGACCATGGCAGGCACACTGCGCAAGACAATGATTTATCTTGGGCTCGCCGATGGTGACGAGCACTACGAAGCCGAGCAGGCAGACACGCCCGCTCGAGATGAGGAGCAGCCTGTGGACCAGCCCCGTCAGGAGCGCCGCCCCGAGCCCGCCCCGCCGGTGAAGCAGGTTGCCGAGGAATACCGGGCGCCGGTGACGCCGATCAAGCGCGCTCCGTCGGCCCGCGAGGACGCTACCGTGCTGCACCAGATCACCACCGTGCATCCGCGGTCGTACAATGATGCCAAGATCATTGGCGAAAGTTTCCGCGACGGCATTCCGGTGATCATGAACGTCACGGACATGGGCGAAGCGGAAGCCAAGCGTTTGGTCGACTTTTCCGCCGGCTTGGTCTTCGGACTGCACGGCAGCATCGAGCGGGTCACGAACAAGGTCTTCCTGCTCTCGCCGTCGAGCGTCGAAGTGCTGGGCGAGGACCGGAAGTCCAGCGACCAGCAGGCCAGCTTCTTTAACCAGAGCTAGCCCGCAGCTACGTCCGGCAGGCGTGCCGCCAGCCTTACTCCTTCTAGCGCTAGGAATCGTGGAACCGGCGTGTCCCTCATTTTCGTCCTGCTCTACCTGATCTTGATGCTGTTCCAGCTGTCCCTGATCGTGCGGATCGTCTTTGAAATCGTGCAGGCCTTCGCCCGGCGCTGGCGGCCGCGCGGCATCGCGCTCGTCGCGGCGTCGGCGGTCTACTCCGTGACCGACCCTCCCATGAAGGCCCTCCGGCGGCTCATTCCGCCGCTGCGAATCGGAGGATTCGCGCTCGATCTTGCGTTCCTGGTCCTGTTCCTTGCCGTCACGATCGCCATGGCGATCGTGGCCGGTCTGGCCTGACCCGAGGCGCGTTAGTGTTCGTCTCCGAAACGATATATTCTGATTCAGATATAGCTGGCGGATGCCCGTTGCACGGCGGATATTCGCTACCGTTGTTATGAATCCAGCACGTAGCATTCATGACCCACGAACCAGTATGAGGTGACCAGATGGCTTTGACGCCAGAAGACGTTGTCAACAAGCGGTTCCAGCCGACCAAGTTTCGCGAAGGCTATGACCAGGACGAGGTCGACGATTTCCTAGATGAGATCGTCGTCGAACTCCGCCGGCTGAACCAGGAGAACGACGAACTTCGCAAGAAGCTGGCCGAAGCCACGTCGAACCAGGGTCCGGAGGCCTCCGTGCCGGCTCCGGTCTCCGCCGCCCCGAAGACCGAGCAGGTCCGGGAACCGGTCAAGGAAGAGCCCAAGGAAGAGCCCAAGCCGAAGGAAGAGCCGAAGCCGGCCCCCGCGGCCGTTCCGGCATCCGGGACCGGGCACACCGCGGCCGCCGAGTCCGCCGCAGGCGTGCTGGCCATGGCCCAGAAGCTCCACGACGAGTACGTCACCGCCGGTGTGGAGCAGCGGGACAAGATCATTGCCGAGGCACAGCTGGAAGCCAGCAGCCTGGTCAACGACGCCGAAGAGAAGAGCCGCAAGACCCTGGGCAACCTCGAGCAGCAGAAGGCCGTGCTGGAGCGCAAACTGGAGCAGCTGCGTGGATTCGAACGCGACTACCGGGCCCGCCTGAAGGCGTACATCGAAGGCCAGCTGCGGGATTTGGAAGCCCGCGGATCCTTCGCTGCCCCCGAGGTCAAGGACAGCGCGGACGCGTAAGCGCGGAAGATAACCGCCAGCCCCGTGCCACGGGGCTCCCAATGGCCGGCGCCGGGATTACCCTGCCGCCGGCCATTGGCTTTGGGCGCCCCGCCCCGGCGCCCGACCGGCACTGAAGACGAGAGAGACATGTCAGAAACTTCACCGGCAGCCGATCGACCCGACGATGGGGCGGCGGCCGCACCGGAACAGCGGAAGGGCGCCGGCCGGTTCATCCTGCTGCTGGCCGGCTGCGCGGCGTTCGCCTATGCCTTCGACCAGCTGACCAAGTGGTGGGTGGTGTCCACCATGACCGAGGGCCAGATCACCCCGGTGCTGCCGCCGCTGCTGCACTGGCACTTCATCCGCAATTCCGGGGCCGCGTTCTCGATCGGCGAGGACTACACGTGGGTGTTCACCATCGTCATGACGGCCGTTTCCGCGGCGATCGTGGTCTACGCGCGCAAGGTCCGGTCCCTGTGGTGGTCCGTGGCGCTCGGCTTCCTGCTCGGCGGCGCGCTGGGCAACCTGACCGACCGACTGTTCCGCGAACCCGGCTTCGGGGTGGGCCACGTGGTGGACTTCATCGCCTTCCCCAACTTCGCCATCTTCAACATTGCCGACTCCGCCGTGGTGGGAGCGGTCATCCTGTGGTGCGTGTTGACCTTCATGGGCATCGGAATGGACGGTACCCGGGAGGCCCCCAAGGCCGCGGACAAGCCGGCCGGCGACGGCAAGGCGGCGGGGGAGAGCGGTGACTGACGACGTCAGGGTCGTGGAGCTGGACGCCCGGACAGCCGGCGCGCGGGCCGATACCGCGGTGGCCGCGCTGCTGGGAGTATCCCGCTCGGCGGCCGCAGCACTCCTCGGCGACGGACGCGTGGAATTGGACGGCCGGGTTATCGCCAAGTCGGAGAAGCTCCCGCAGCAGGGAAGCCTGCGCATTGCCGTACCCGAACAGCGGGATCCGCTCGCCGTCGTGGTGGAAGAGGTAGAGGATTTGAAGATTCTCGGAGACGAGGACGATTTCGTCGTCATCGACAAGCCGGTGGGCGTTGCCGCCCACCCGTCGCCGGGCTGGGTCGGCCCGACCGTCGTCGGCGCCCTGGCCGCCCGGGGCTACCGGATTTCGACGTCAGGCGCCGCCGAGCGGGCCGGCATCGTCCACCGCCTCGACGTGGGAACCTCCGGCGTCATGGTGGTCGCCAAGACCGAACACGGCTACACCCTGCTGAAGCGCGCGTTCAAGGAACGCACGGTGGACAAGGTCTACCACGCGCTGGTCCAGGGACTGCCGGACCCGCTGGAGGGCACCATCGATGCGCCGATCGGCCGGCATCCCGGCTACGACTGGCGGTTCGCCGTGGTCGAAGACGGCCGCAACTCGATCACCCACTACGAGGTACTCGAGGCCTTCGGCAGGGCTTCGCTGGTCGAGGTGCACTTGGAGACCGGCCGCACGCACCAGATCCGCGTGCACTTTTCCGCGCTGCGGCATCCGTGTGCCGGCGACCTGACGTATGGCGCGGACCCCAAACTCGCCGCCGCACTGGGACTGACCCGGCAGTGGCTGCACGCCAAGAAACTTGGTTTCCACCACCCCGGCAGCGGGGAGTGGGTCGAATACGAGAGCGAGTACCCGCGGGACCTGGCCTACGCGCTGCAGGCGCTGGCCGAACACCGCGTGTAAGCCGGTACCGGCCGACTCCGGCACCTAGAATGAAACGGTGGCAGCAGTGACTTCAT
The DNA here is from genome assembly GCF_059091005.1 of Arthrobacter sp. Y3223164. NCBI lineage: Bacteria > Bacillati > Actinomycetota > Actinomycetes > Micrococcales > Micrococcaceae > Arthrobacter > Arthrobacter sp. Y3223164. The sequence continues at coordinate 10,628 of NZ_JBNHGF010000033.1, read as the reverse complement.
CCAAGATCGGCAACGATTCCTTCGTCCACCTTCACAACCACACCGAGTACTCGATGCTCGACGGTGCCGCGCGGCTGACCGACTTGTTCAGCCACGCCGATGAACTGGGCATGAACGCGGTGGCGACGACCGACCACGGGTTCGTTTTCGGCGCCTTCGATTTCTGGAACAAGGCCCGCAACGCCGGCATCAAGCCGATCGTCGGGGTGGAGGCGTATCTGACCCCGGGCACCGCCCGGGCGGACAAGACACGCGTGCGGTGGGGCGACGGCGGACGCAACGACGTCTCCGGCGCCGGCGCCTACACCCACATGACCATGTGGGCCGAGACCACCGAAGGCATGCACAACCTGTTCCGCGCCTCGTCGCTGGCCTCCCTGGAAGGCTACCTCTACAAGCCCCGGATGGACCGCGACCTGCTGCAGACCTACGGCAAGGGGCTGATCGCCACCACCGGCTGCCCGTCCGGCGAGGTCCAGACCAAGCTGCGGCTCGGACTCTACGACGAGGCCAAGCAGGCCGCCTCCGATTTCCGGGACATCTTCGGCAAAGAGAACTTCTACTGCGAGTTGATGGACCACGGCCTGGACATCGAACGCAACGTCCAGGCCGACCTGCGGAAACTGGCCCGCGAACTCGGGCTGCCGTTCGTCGCCACCAACGACCTCCACTACACCCATGCCGAAGACGCCAAGTCGCACGCGGCGCTGCTGTGCGTGCAGTCCGGATCGACGCTGGCCGACCCGAAGCGCTTCAAGTTCGATGCGGACGAGTTCTACCTGAAGTCGCCGGCGGAAATGCGCGCCATCTTCCGCGACGTCCCGGAGGCCTGCGACAACACGCTCCTGATCGCCGAGCGCTGCAACGTGGAGTTCAATACCAAGGCTTCCTACATGCCGCGCTTCCCGGTGCCGGAGGGGGAAAACGAGGAGTCCTGGTTCGTCAAGGAAGTCGAGAAGGGCCTGCACTACCGGTTCCCCCACGGCATTCCCGACGACGTGCGGAAGCAGGCCGAATATGAGATCGGCATCATCCTCCAGATGGGCTTCCCCGGCTACTTCCTGGTGGTCGCCGACTTCATCAACTGGTCGAAGGACCACGGCATCCGCGTGGGACCCGGCCGTGGTTCCGGCGCCGGCTCCATGGTCGCGTACGCGATGCGCATCACCGACCTGAACCCGCTAAAGCACGGGCTGATCTTCGAGCGCTTCCTGAACCCGGACCGCGTCTCGATGCCCGACTTCGACGTCGACTTCGACGACCGCCGCCGCCCCGAGGTGATCAAGTACGTCACAGAGAAGTACGGCGACGACCGCGTCGCCATGATCGTCACCTACGGCACCATCAAGGCCAAGCAGGCGCTGAAGGACTCGTCCCGCGTCATGGGCTATCCGTTCTCCACCGGCGAGCGGCTGTCCAAGGCAATGCCGCCGGACGTCATGGGCAAGGGCCTGACGCTGAAGGAAGTCCACGATCCCAACGCCAAGCGCTACGGCGAGGCAGAGGAGATGCGCGAGCTGCTCAAGTCCGACCAGGAGTCCGCGAAGGTCTTCGAAACCGCGCTGGGCCTGGAGGGGCTGAAGCGCCAATGGGGCGTGCACGCGGCCGGCGTGATCATGTCCTCGGAACGGCTGATCGACATCATCCCGATCATGCGCCGGGAGCAGGACGGCCAGGTCATTACGCAGTTCGACTACCCCACCTGCGAAGGCCTCGGCCTGATCAAGATGGACTTCCTCGGCCTGCGCAACCTGACGATCATCACGGACGCCATCGAGAACATCAAGATGAACCAGGACATCGACCTGGACCTTGAAACGCTCGACCTGGACGACCGGCCGTCCTACGAACTGCTGGCCCGCGGCGATACCCTCGGCGTGTTCCAGCTCGACGGCGGCCCCATGCGGTCCCTGCTGAAGATGATGCGCCCGGACAACTTCGAAGACATCTCCGCCGTCATCGCCTTGTACCGGCCGGGCCCGATGGGCGCGAACTCCCACACCAACTACGCCCTGCGCAAGACCGGCGTCCAGGAGATCACCCCGATCCATCCGGAGCTGGAAGAGCCGCTGCGGGAAATCCTGGATACCACCTACGGCCTGATCGTGTACCAGGAGCAGGTGATGGCGATCGCGCAGAAGGTGGCCGGCTTCTCGCTGGGCCAGGCGGACATCCTGCGCCGCGCCATGGGCAAGAAGAAGAAGTCCGAACTGGACAAGCAGTATGCGGGCTTCCACCAGGGCATGGTGGACCGCGGCTACTCCGAGGCCGCGGTCAAGGCGCTGTGGGACATCCTGCTGCCCTTCTCCGACTACGCGTTCAACAAGGCGCACTCGGCGGCCTACGGCCTGGTGTCCTACTGGACGGCCTACCTGAAGGCGCACTATCCGGCCGAATACATGGCCGCCCTGCTCACCTCGGTGGGCGACGACAAGGACAAGCTGGCGCTGTACCTGAACGAATGCCGGCACATGGGCATCACCGTGCTGCCGCCGGATGTGAATGAGTCGGCGCTGAACTTCACCCCGGTCGGCACGGACATCCGTTTCGGCATGGGCGCCATCCGCAACGTCGGCGCCAACGTGGTGCACGCCATGGTGGCCGCACGCGACGAGAAGGGCAACTTCGCCAGCTTCAGCGACTTCCTGCAGAAGGTCCCGGCCGTGGTGTGCAACAAGCGCACCATCGAGTCGCTGGTCAAGGCCGGCGCCTTCGACTCGCTGGGCCATCCGCGCCGCGCCCTCGCCATGATCCACGAAGAAGCGGTGGACTCGGTCATCGTGCTCAAGCGCAACGAGGCGGCCAACCAGTTCGACCTCTTCAGCGCGTTCGACGACGGCGGCGAAACCGCCGGGGGCCTGTCGGTCGACGTGCCGGACCTGCCCGAGTGGGACAAGAAGGACAAGCTCGCGTTCGAGCGGGACATGCTCGGCCTGTATGTCTCCGACCACCCGCTGCAGGGGCTGGACGGGATCCTGAGCCAGCACGCGGACCTGTCCATCACGTCCGTGATCGGCGAGGACGGCCCGCCGGACGGGCAGATCATCACCATCGCGGGCATGATCACGTCGCTGCAGCGCCGGATCGCCAAGAACAGCGGCAACGCCTACGCCCGCGCCGAGGTCGAGGACCTGGGCGGTTCCATGGAAGTGATGTTCTTCGGGCAGGCCTACGCGCCGATCGCCACCGTGCTCGCGGAAGACCTGATCGTGGTGGTCCGCGGCCGGCTGCAGCGCCGCGACGACGGTGCCGTCACCCTGAATGCCCAGGAACTCACCGTTCCGGACCTGAGCGACGGGCACTCCGGGCCCGTCGTGATCTCGATGGCCAGCTTCAAGGCCACCGAGTCGGTGGTCACCGCGCTGGGCGACGTGCTGCGCACCCACCCGGGCACCACCGAGGTGCAGGTGCGGCTGAACGGCTCGCGCAAGGTCGAGGTGATGAAGCTCGGGGTGGACCTGCGGGTTAATCCGAACCCCTCGCTGTTCGGCGACCTCAAGGTCCTGCTCGGGCCGGCCTGCCTCGATGCCTGACCGGGCGGCGGCGCCGGGTCAGTAGAATGGGTGGGTGACTTCTGCAGCCTCGGCCAACACCTTCACCGATTTCCCCACCCTTGACCTGCGCGGCCGCCGGCTGGGCACCGCCGAACTCAAGGCGGCCATGCCGCGGGCGGAGACCACCTTCGACGCCGCCACCGGCGCCGTAGAGGAAATCATCGGCAAGGTCCGGGCGGGCGGGTTCGCCGCGTTGGCGGAGCTTGCCCGCCGGTTCGACGGGGTGGAGCAACTGCATCCCCGGGTGCCGGCGGCCGCGCTGGAGGAAGCCCTGGAACAGCTCGATCCGCAGGTCCGCGCCGGTCTGGAGGAATCGATCGCGCGGGCCCGGCGGTTCGCCGCGGCGCAAAAGCCGGGGGACACCGACGTCGAGATCGGTGACGGAGCGGTGGTGACGCACAAGTGGATCCCGGTGAACCGGGTGGGCCTCTACGTCCCGGGCGGGCTGGCGGTGTACCCGTCATCCGTCGTCATGAACGTGGTGCCCGCCCAGGCCGCCGGCGTGGCGTCCATCGCCCTTGCGTCGCCGCCGCAGAAGGACTTCGGCTCGCTCCCGCACCCGACAATCCTGGCCGCCGCCAAGCTGCTGGGAATCGACGAGGTGTACGCCATCGGCGGCGCGCAGGCGGTGGCGGCGTTCGCCTACGGCGCGCCCGCGAACGGGCACGGCCCGGCGCTGGAGCCGGTGGACGTCGTGACCGGCCCCGGCAACGTCTATGTGGCCACGGCCAAGAGGCTGGTCAAGAGCGTGGTGGGGATCGACGCCGAGGCCGGCACCACCGAGATCGCCATCTTGGCCGACGAGACTGCCAATCCGGCGTTCGTGGCCGCCGACCTCATCAGCCAGGCCGAGCACGACCCGCACGCCGCCTCCGTCCTGATCACGGCTTCTGAGGAACTGGCGGCGGCAGTGCGCCGGGAACTCGGCGAGCAGGTCGCCCGAACCAAACACGCCGCCCGCGTCCGCGAGGCGCTGTCCGGCCCGCAGTCGGGGACCATCCTGGTGGACGGGCTGGAACAGGGCATCGCCGTCTGCGACGCCTACGCCGCCGAACACCTGGAGATCCAGACCGCCGACGCGGCCGGGGTAGCCGCCCGCATCCGCAACGCCGGAGCGATCTTCGTGGGCGACTACAGCCCGGTGAGCCTGGGCGACTACTGCGCCGGCTCCAACCACGTGCTGCCCACCAGCGGCACCGCCACCTTCGCCAGCGGCCTGAACGTGACGACCTTCCTGCGCGCCGTCCAGGTGGTCAATTACGGGGACGCGGCGCTGCGGGAAGTCAGCGGGCACATCGCCGCGCTGGCCCGCGCCGAGGACCTCCCGGCCCACGGCGACGCCGTCGCCATCCGGTTCGCCTGAACGGGCCCAAACCCCAACATGTAGTAATCACAGTCTTGTAATTCACCTAGATATGGTTCTAGGATGAATAAGTTGGCTGTCCCGAGGGAAGGAGTGTGGCGTGTACTGTCCGTTCTGCCGTAACTCCGATTCCCGGGTGGTGGACAGCCGGCTGACCGATGACGGTTCCGCGATCCGGCGGCGCCGCCAGTGTCCGGCCTGCGGGCGGCGCTTCACCACGGTGGAGACCACCAGCCTCAGCGTGATCAAGCGCTCCGGGGTCAGCGAGCCGTTCAGCCGGACCAAGGTCGTCAACGGCGTGCGCAAGGCCTGCCAGGGCCGTCCCGTGACGGAAGACGACCTGGCCATGCTGGCCCAGGAAGTCGAAGAGTCGGTCCGCGCCAGCGGTGCCGCGGAAATCGACGCGCATGAGGTGGGCCTGGCCATCCTGGGGCCGCTGAAGAAGCTGGACCTGATCGCCTACCTGCGGTTCGCCAGCGTCTACCAGGGCTACGAATCGCTGGAGGATTTTGAATCCGCGATCGACCAGCTGCGCCACGATGCGCAGAGGAACGGCCAGCAGGGGCCCGAAGGCCGACAACGGCCGTTGACAGCGCAGTAGCGCGACCAAGACTCCGGTGGCGGCTGCGGAGGGGAAGCCGAGGCCGCCACCGGCACCAACCTCCCGGTTGCCGGCCTATTTGGCGAAGCCGAAGTGCAGGGCCGCCTGAAGGGCCGCCCCCACGATGCCGGCGTTGTTGCGCAGCTGGGCCGGGATGATCGGCGTGGCCAGCTGAAGCCGGGGCAGGAAGTCCTCGCTGCGTTTCGAGATGCCGCCGCCGATGATGAACAGCTCCGGCGAGAACAGGAACTCGACGTGCGAAAAGTACCGCTGCAGGCGCTGCGAGTACTCCGCCCAGTCCAGGCCGTCGCGTTCGCGGGCCACGGCGGAAGCCTTCGACTCGGCGTCGTGCCCGTCCAGCTCCAGGTGGCCCAGCTCGGCGTTCGGGACCAGCTTGCCGTCGAAGATGAACGCGGAGCCGATGCCCGTGCCCAGGGTGATGACCAGCACGGTTCCCTTCACCCCCGCACCCGCCCCGTAGCGGACCTCCGCCAGGCCGGCCGCGTCGGCGTCGTTCATCACCTGGACGGGGCGGGACATCCGGTGCGTGAGCAGCGCGTCCACGTCGGTCCCGATCCAGCGCTCGTCCACGTTGGCCGCCGACCGTGCAATGCCGTGGCGGATGATGGCGGGGAATGTCACGCCCACCGGCCGGTCGGATTCCGGTCCCTCCGGGCGGGCGCTGAGTTCTTTGACGATGCGCGCGACGACGTCGGCCACGGCCTCCGGACTGGACGGACGGGGCGTGTCATAGCGGATGCGGTCGCCGACCAGGATGCCCTTTTTGAGGTCGACGATGCCGCCCTTGATGCCGGTTCCGCCGATATCGATGCCGATCGCCGACCGGGCCGCCCGCTTGGCTGCCTTCTTGGCCACGATGTCCTCGGTCGCCATGCCACCTCCGTGCGCGTTGAGACCCGGCGTGCCTCGCCGGACTACCGGAAGCCTACCCGCTGTGTCCGGCGGTGTCAGGCTTCGAAAAGCTAGGGGAGGGTAAGGATTTCCGCCCCGGTCTCGGTGACCACCAGCGTGTGCTCGAACTGGGCGGTCCGCCTGCGGTCCTTCGTGACGACCGTCCAGTTGTCATCCCACATCTCCCACTCGATCGTGCCCAGGGTCAGCATGGGCTCGATGGTGAAAACCATGCCCGGCTCGATCGCCCGGCTGTAGGCCGGGGCGGCATCGTAGTGCGGGATGATCAGGCCGGTGTGGAAGGCCTCGCCGACGCCGTGGCCGGTGAAATCGCGGACCACGCCGTAGCCGAAACGCCTGGCATAGGACTCGATGCTCCGGCCGATCACGTTGATCTCCCGTCCCGGGGCCACGGCCTTGATGCCGCGGCGCAGCGACTCCTGGGTGCGCTCGACCAGCAGGCGGGACTCTTCATCGACGTCGCCGACCAAGAAGGTGTAGTTCGTGTCCCCGTGGACGCCGTCCAGGTACGCGGTGATATCGATGTTGACGATGTCCCCGTCCTGCAGCACGGTGGTATCCGGAATGCCGTGGCAGATCACTTCATTCACCGAGGAACAGATCGATTTGGGGAAGCCGCGATAGCCCAGGCAGGAGGGATACGCGCCGTGGTCCAGCAGGAATTCATGCCCGATGCGGTCCAACTCGTCGGTGGTCACGCCCGGCTCGATGTGCTTGCCCACCTCCACGATGGCCTGTGCGGCGATCCGTCCGGCGACGCGGATTTTCTCGATGGTCTCCGGCGTCTTGACCTCCGAGCCGGTGAATTTGGCCGGCGCCGGCTTCCACGCGTACTCGGGCCGGACGATCGAAGGGGGAACGGGCAACGGGGGGCTGACGGTGCCTTGAACGAGGGTTCCGACGGGTGCTGTTGCTGCGTTGTGGGGCATAGTATCGATCATATAGGTGCTGCAGAGGTGCCCGACAGCGGAGGGGCAACAGCCTTCGCACGCTGCCGGGCGCCGTCAACGTAAGGAGGCCGGCATGGCGGATTTCTGGTACAACGTGGTCACCCATCAGGTGGAAGTGGGCGCCCAGTCCGACTGGACGCAGCTGATCGGCCCCTACGAGACCCGCGAAGAGGCCGAGCACGCACTGGAAAAGGTGCAGCGGCGCAACGAGGAGTGGGACGCGGAGGACGACTGACCCGCCGGCGCCTGCTCCGGGCGCGGGGTTTACGGACCGAAAGGACGGGGTGCCTAGAAGGAGTGCTCCGGGCCGGGGAACACGCCGTCCTGGACGTCCGAGCGGAAGGCGGCGGCGGCGTCGGAAATGATGGTGCGCACGTCCGCATACTGTTTGACGAACTTCGCCATCTTGCCGCCGCGCAGGCCGACCATGTCCTGCCAGACCAGGACCTGGCCGGTGGTCGACGGCCCCGCCCCGATGCCGATCGTGGGGACACGCAGGGCCTGGTCCACCTTGGCGGCCGCCTCGGCCGGAACCATCTCCATGAGCACGGCGAAGGCTCCGGCCGCTTCCAGGGCCAGGGCGTCGTCGATGAGCCGTTCGGCGTCGTCGCCGCGGCCCTGCACCCGGTAGCCGCCCAGCGCATGTTCGCTCTGCGGAGTGAAGCCGATATGCGCCAGTACCGGAACTCCGGCCTGCACCATGGCCCGGACGGTGTCCGCATAGTAGGCGCCGCCCTCCATTTTCACCGCGTGGACGCCGGTCTCCTTCAGGAAGCGCACGGCCGTTTCCACCGCCTGCGCCGGCGACACCTCGTAGCTGCCGAAGGGCAGGTCGGCAACGACGAACGCGCTGCGGGCCGAGCGGGCGACCGCCCGGCAGAGCGGCAGCATCTCGTCCACGGTGATCGGCAGGGAGGTCTCGTTGCCCAGGACGTTGTTGGACGCCGAGTCCCCGATCAGCAGCACCTCGATGCCGGCGGCGTCGAAAATCTCCGCGGTGTACTGGTCATACGCCGTCAACATGGCGAAGCGCCGGCCCTCGTCCTTGGCCTGCTGCAGGTGGTGGATGCGGGTGCGGCGGGCCGGGCGGGAAGCCGATGCCGCCGCCGGCGTGCCGTAAGGAGCCGGCTGCTCGGCGCCGGAAGACTGTGAAGTGGGCATGTGGTAGAGCCTAATCCTCAGGCGTCCGCTTCCTCCACTCTGGTGCGGACGCGTTACCGGGGCGCCAACTTCGGTTGTGCTGCCAGTAGGCTAAAGGGAAGCAGACCACCGCAGGCTTTGGCATGCAGTTTTTGGATGCCGTGGCCCGGACACAGCGAAAGGCAGCACATGGACCGTCAGCAGGAATTCGTCCTCCGTACCATCGAGGAACGCGACGTGCGCTTTGTCCGGCTCTGGTTCACCGACATCGTCGGGTCGCTGAAATCCGTGGCGCTGGCCCCTGCGGAGGTCGAAGGCGCCTTCGAGGAGGGGCTCGGCTTCGACGGCTCCTCTATTGAAGGACTGGCCCGGGTCTTCGAGTCCGACATGCTGGTCCAGCCGGATCCCACCACGTTCCAGATCCTGCCGTGGCGGGGCGAAGCGGAGCAAACGTCGCGGATGTTCTGCGACGTGCTCACCCCCGACGGCGAACCGTCCACCGCCGACCCGCGCAATGTCCTCAAGCGGACGCTGGGCAAGGCCGCGGAGATGGGCTTCACCTGCTACACGCACCCCGAAATCGAGTTCTACCTGCTCAAGTCCGACCAGCTGGGTCCGGACGGGGTCCCGGTGCCCGTGGACCACGCCGGGTATTTTGACCACGTGCCCGGCGGCGTTGCCCAGGACTTCCGCCGCACCGCGGTGACCATGCTGGAAAACGTGGGCATCTCGGTGGAGTTCAGCCACCACGAGGACGGGCCCGGCCAAAACGAAATCGACCTCCGGTACGCCGATGCCCTGCAGACCGCGGACAACATCATGACCTTCCGCACGGTGGTCAAGGAAGTGGCGTTGATGGAGGGCATCTACGCCACCTTCATGCCCAAGCCGTTCTCCGATCACCCGGGTTCCGGCATGCATACGCACTTTTCGCTGTTCGAGGGAGACTCGAACGCCTTCTTCGAAGCCGGCGCCGAATTCCAGCTCTCCAAGACGGCGCGCCAGTTCATGGCCGGGATCCTGCGCCATGCGCCCGAATTCACCGCCGTCACCAACCAGTTCGTCAACTCCTACAAGCGCCTGTGGGGCGGGGGAGAGGCCCCCAGTTACGTGTCCTGGGGCCACAACAACCGGTCGGCGCTGCTGCGGGTGCCGCTGTACAAGCCGAGCAAGGGCCAGTCCGCCCGGGTGGAATACCGGGGCATCGACTCGGCGGCCAATCCCTACCTGTCCTACGCGGTGCTCCTGGGCGCCGGGCTCAAGGGCATCGAGGAGGGTTACGAGTTGCCGCCGGCCGCCGAGGACGACGTGTGGAGCCTGAGCACCGCCGAGCGGCGGGCCATGGGCCTTGACCCGTTGCCGTCCAGCCTGCATGACGCCATCCGCACCATGGAGGAGTCGGAGCTGGTGGCCGGGATCCTGGGCGAACAGGTGTACGAGATTTTCCTGCGCAACAAGCGGGCCGAGTGGCACGACTACCGCCTGCAGGTCACCCCGCACGAGCTGAAGCGCAACATCGGAATCCTCTAGGGCGGCCACGTGCTGACGAACCGGCGCTTGATCGCCCGAGGATTCCACGATCTGGAGCGCAGCACCCGGTTCCTGCAGGCCAGGGAACTGTCCGGCATCAGCCAGGAGCGGCTGGAGGCCGGGTTCGCGGTCAGCGCCGACCCGGACCAGGCGCTGGTATCGCTGGTGCGACTGCTGGAGAAAAACCCGTCCCTGGCGGACGTCATCAACATGGGCGGCGACGGCAGCGAAGCCCTGTTCCGGCTGCTCGGGGCTTCCGAGGCCCTGGCGGACTTCCTGCTCCGCCGGCCGGAGCATCTGGACGTCCTCGACACGGACATCGGACCGGAACCCGGCCGGGTGCCGGCGTCCCGCCTGCGCAGCTCGCTGCTGCGTTCCGTCGGGGCGGACCCCTTGTCGGGACAACCGGTCGCCTCGTTTTCGGGCAAGGACGCCTACGTCGCGCTGCGGAGCACGTACCGCCGGCACCTGTCCGAACTGGCGATCCGGGACCTCTCCGCGGCCTCGCCGGTCGACTTCCTGCCGGACGCCGCCCGGGAACTGGCGGACCTGGCCGC
>NZ_JBNHGF010000032.1:0-14643 GCF_059091005.1 Arthrobacter sp. Y3223164 | reverse complement strand
GGCCGGTTGGCCCTACCCGCCCGGCTGGAAGCGCCGAGCCGCGGTCGCGGCCATGATCCGCTCCACCCGTCTCTGCTGGTCCGCAGCCTGGGCCTCGAGTTCCTGGAAGCGGGTGGCGTCCAGCCGGCGGTCCCTGGGCGCCAGAACGGTCAGGACCTGCCACATGCACTGCTTGCCGCGCAGGGCGGACATCAGTGATTCGAGTTCCAGTTGGGCGCCCACCCCGCCCGAAGCGCGCGTGGGGTTGAGCGGGTTCACCTTGCTGGCAATGGCGCCGGCCATCGAGCCGAGCTGCTTGAGCTTGTTGCGCCGGTAACCGAAGCTGCGGTGCAGGGCCTTCAATTCCTTGCGCTCTGCGGACACCTCGTCGCGCAGCTTCCGGAACTCGGCCTCCTCCGGTGTTCCCGCCCACGACTGGCGGACGGCGTCGAACAGCTGCACGCCCGCAGCCGCGCCCAGCAGATGGTAGTCCAGATAGGCGGCGAGGTTCTCCTGGTCCAGGGTCCCGGTCCGGTGTTTCTTGGCGGCCATGGCCTTCCTTCCTGCTGGCTCTCATTCGCCCGCGGCCGGTCTCAGAAGGCCGCCGGCGTCGTCGTCACGCGGACGGCCTCCGCCGTCGTTGTTTCACTGTCCTTACCCACCCATGCCCCAGGTCAATCGCCCGGGCTCCGTCAATCGGCGGCTTCGGACGATCGCTGTGCGATCAATTCACCCGGTTCGCTCCGGACGCCCGGTCCCGTCAACCGCCCAGTTCCTCCGGGCTGCGGAACCTCGTCTTCCTGCCGTACGCGCCGCGGTTCCAGAGCCAGGTGAGCAGCCACAGCACCAGGCCGAGACCGAGCAGCAGGCCGGCAATCTGGTATTCGATCGGATCCTGCGCCCACGGGCCCACCAGGAAGAGGCAGGTGGCCATCCCGAGGTAGGGCAGCACGGTGGGGGTCCGGAAATGTTTGCGGTCGACCGGTTTGCGGCGCAGGACCAGCACCGCCAGGTTCACGATCGTGAAGACGCCCAGCAGCAGCAGGGCAGTGGTGCCGCCCAGCGCGGCGATGGTGTCGGTGCCCATCACGTTGGTGACCACAAAGATCAGGACGAACGCAATGAGCGTGGTGAAGATGATGGAGGCCCAGGGGGAGCGGCGGTTGGGGTGGACCTTGCCCAGGAACCGCGGCAGCACGTCCTGCCGGGCCATGCCGTAGAGCAGGCGGCTGGCCATCAGCATGTTGATCAGCGCGGTGTTGGCCACGGCGAACATGGACAGGAACGGGTAGATGACGTCCACCGGGAAGCCCGGCGCGCCGACCGACACTACTTCCAACAGCGGCGTCGGGCTTTCCGACAACTGCCCGATGGGCACGATGGCCACCGCGGTGATGGACACCAGCACGTACACGATCACCGTGATGCCCAGACCCGTGAGCATGACCTTGGGGAAGGTGGTGACCGGGTCCTTGGTCTCTTCGGCCATGTTCACCGAATCCTCGAAGCCCACGAAGGAGAAGAACGCCAGCGAGGTGGCGGCGGTGATGGCCAGGAAGACGCCCTTGTCCTCCGAGGTCTCGAACACCATGACCCGGCTGAAGTCGACATTGCCCTGGCTCATGGCCCAGAAGCCGATGAAGATCACGATTAGCAGCCCGGTGAACTCCACTACCGTCAGGACCACGTTGAACTTCACCGACTCGCTGACGCCGCGGAAGTTGATTCCCGCCAGGACGGCCATGAAGACAATCGCCACCCAGGTCACGCCGGTCTGGTTCCAGTCCAGGTTGAACCCGGCGATGAAGTTTTCACCCAGGAACTTGGCGGCGGTGGAGGCAGAGGTGATGCCGGAACTGAGCACGGCGAACGTCACCAGGAAGGTGAGGAAATGGACGCCGAAGGCCTTGTGCGTGTACAGCGCGGCCCCGGCGGCCTGCGGGTACTTGGTGACGAGCTCCAGGTAGGAGAACGCGGTGATGGTGGCCACGACGAACGCGAGCAGCAGCGGGGCCCACGCCGCGCCGCCCACCTCGCCGGCCACCTGTCCGGTCAGCGCGTAGACGCCCGTGCCCAGGATGTCACCCACGATGAACAGGAGCAGGAGTTTGGGTCCTATGGCCCGTTTCAGCTCCGGTTGTTTTTCGGTTGTGGTGGAACCGCTCATGCCTTTCCTCCGTCCACACGGCGCTCTGCACTGCTCTGTCCCGCCAACGTAGCATCAGGCCCTGCCGCTGTCTCCGCCGTGGCGGCCGCCGGGGAAGCGAACGGCTGGATCGCCGTTCCCCTGGGACCGCCGGCGCGCAGTCGGTAGAGTGTCGGCTACCCGCTGACCGGAAGGCCGCTCCGATGACCTACAAAGCCCTGTCCCTTGCCAGCCTGCGTCCCGCCTCGGGAGCCGCCGTCTTCCGTGGCAGCGAACACGGCGCCCACGCATCCTTCTTCGTGAACTCGCGCGGTGCCGAACGCCACCGCCATCCCTATGAGGAAATCTTCGTACTGCTCGACGGCGAGATCGACTTCACGATCGACGGCCAGTCCGGCCATGCGGGCGCGCAAACGGTGATCGTCATCCCGGCGTACGCCTGGCACGAGTTCACGGCCACCACCGGGGACGGCGTCAGGATGGTAAACATCCACCCCGTCGCGGAGATGCAGACCGAATGGGCCAGGTAGCTGCCCGCCGGCGCATGCCGGAGACGGGGGCGCCGGGCTGGTCCCGCCACGGGCCCGGGCCCGATGGCAGTGGGCAGGTACCCTCCCACGGGCGAGCCGCGGCGGTGGGAAGGGCACCCGCTGACGCCCCCTTGAGGAGAACATCGGTCCGACGGGAAGGGCTGTCTCGGCGGGCGCACAGACGTCGCGCGGTGAAACCTTTGCACAGCGGCCGGGTAAGCGGGAACATAAAGCCATGAAACTTGCCCGCCTCGCAGCGCTCCCGCTCGTATCCCTTCTCCTGCTGACCGGCTGCGCGCCGAAGGCCGAGCAGCCCCGTCCGCTGCATTCGGCAACTCCCAGCCCCAGCATGGTGGAGACCGGCGAGATGCCCGAACCCCTGGCGGAGCTGGCGACGGCCATCTACGAGGGCGGCGACGTGGCTGCCAACAAGCTGGCTGCCGGTGCGCTCGCCGGCCGGACTCCGGTCGAAACCAAAACCACCGTCAAGGCCGCGACCGGTGAATGGAACGGGCAGGACATGGCCGTCCTGACCTCCGGCGACGACGTGACCCTTGCCGTAGACAAGGACGGAACGTGGACTGCAGTGGGCGGCTGGTGGCCTTCTCTCGACGTGAACAAGACGGTTCTGGGCGGCAAGCGCCACGTCCTGCTCATAGGCTCCGACGCCCAGAAGAGCAAGGGCGAGAAGGTTCGCGAAGCCCGCGCCGACGCCCTCCAGGTAATCGGCGTGGACGGCAAGGGCGGAGGCGGCATCCTGGGCATCCCGCGGGATCTCTGGGTGGACATGCCAGGCGGCGGCCAGGCGAAGATCAACGCGGCCATGATGCGGGGCGGACCCAAGGCGCAGCAGAAGGTCGTGGCGGACGTGACCGGCCTGAAGGTGGAGGGCTACATCCTCACCGGTTTCAGGCAGTTCGAGGACCTGGTGGATGAAATCGGCGGCGTCACCATTGACGCCCCGATCCCGGTGCTGGACGTCAAGGCGGGAAAGAGCAAGCTCGACGGTGAGACGGCGCTGGACTACGCCCGGGAGCGGAAAACCCTGCGCAACGGCGACTTCGGCCGCTCCGCGCACCAGGGGGTACTGTTGCTCGGATTCGCCGCCATGGCCAAGATGAGCGGACCGGCCGGGCTGGTGGACCTGCTCACCGCCGCCGATCCGCTGGTCGAGACCAACCTGAGCGCGGAGCAGGCGCTGACGCTCGGCGCCTGGGTCTACAAGACAAAGCCGGCCAAGGTCGGGCACCAAGTCCCCGAGCCCGGCTTCGGCTACAGCGCGGACGGTCAGTACATGCTGCCCATGGATGCCAAGACGCGCAAAATCTTCGATTCCTTCGCTGACGGCGATCTTTAGGCGGCCCTGGCCACCCGCCATGCCGGGGCGAGCGAAAGGCCGGGGCGGGAATGCTCCCTGCCCCGGCCTTTCGCGTCGGCCAGCCCCCGCTAGCGGCGGGTGTCGGTGTCTGTGCCGTCAGTCTCGATGCGTTCCTTACGCACTTCTTCGTCGACCCTGACCTCGTCGGTGACGGTGTCCTTCTCAAGCCGGACCCGTTCGACCGGGACGGTCTCCTTCTCCACGACGGGCCGTTCCTCGTGGAGCGTGACCTCGTGTTCCTCGTCGCTCAGGTCCGGGCCGGACATGGCGTCGCCGCGGTTGGCATCGGTGATCGGTTCGCGTTCGATGCGGACTTCCTCGCGCTGGACCGGCACGGTCTGGGTGACATTCTCGGTGGTGACGTACTTGCGCAGCCTGGCCCGGCCCGTCGCCTGCTTCTCGGTACCGACATGCAGGCGCTCCTCGGAGCGGGTCATGGCGTCGTCGGTAGTGGGACCGGAGGTGTCCCGGCCCACCGTGCCCGGGGCGTCCTCGGTGTACGTGCCGCGGGTATCGTCGGTGCCGTACTGCCCGGTAGTGCCGGTGCCCGTGCCGGCAGCGGTGTAGTCGGTGTCCCGGCCGGTCGTGGCGTCGGTATAAGTCCGCCCGCCGCCGCCCAGCTGATAGTGCGCGTAGAGCCGGTCCTCCTCTGCGGGCTCAAGGTAGCCGTCCACGTCGACCCGCGGGGCGTCCTTGATCTGGTCCTTGGTGTAGGGGACCACAATGTCGTCACCCTCCACGCGTGCCGCTTCGAGCGGGACGAAAGTTTCGGAGGAGCCGAACAGGCCGGTCTTGGCCGTCACCCACGTGGGGCGGCCGCTGTCATCATCGGCGTAGACCTGGCCGATGGAGCCGATTTTGTCTCCGTCAGTCGAAACGACGTTTCCGCCGCGGCTGAGCAGGTTGTTGATTTGTTCTTGGGCGAGCATGGTATCTCCTTCTCGATCGATGTCTTTTGGAGGGTACGGACGCCCGTGTTGAGCGTGATCCGTGCGGCCCTTAACGATTTAACCTAAGCATGCTTATTAATCTTTGGCAAGGCCCGGAGGGGGCGCAGCAGCATGTGCCGGTGGTGCTTGTCCTGGCATGGCAGTTGATGGGAAAGGCGCCCTCCGGTCTGCCGCGGCCGAGGGCGGAGCCGAAAGGTTGCCATCGCGCAGTTCCACCTTTAAGTCGCCACCCTTGCTGCACAAAACCCCGAGGTGTTCACATTTTGGGACGGTTTGCCCAGAATGTGGAATGGTTTCCTAAACTTGAAGCCATGAGCGCAGCAGCAAAGGCATTCTCCCTGGCAGTCATTCCCGGCGATGGCATCGGACCGGAGGTCGTGGCGGAGGCGGTAAAGGTCCTCACGGCGGCCACTGCCGACGGCGGCGCCACCTTCGACCTGACCGAGTACCCGCTGGGCGCCGAGCACTGGCTGGCCACCGGCGAGACCCTGCCCGAGGAGACGCTGGAGCGGCTCCGCAAGCATGACGCGATCCTCTTCGGCGCCGTCGGCGCCGCCCCCGGCGACACCCGGATTCCGTCCGGCGTCATCGAGCGGGAGATGCTGCTCAAGCTGCGCTTCTCCCTCGACCACTACGTGAACCTGCGCCCGGCGAAGCTGCTGCCCGGCGTCCCCAGCCCGCTGGCAAACCCGGGCGAGGTGGACTTCGTCGTCGTCCGCGAAGGAACCGAAGGGCCCTACGTGGGCAACGGCGGCGCGCTGCGCGTGGGCACTCCGCATGAAATCGCCACCGAGGTCTCGGTCAACACCGCCCACGGCGTGGAGCGCGTGGTCCGCGATGCCTTCCGCCGCGCGTCCGGCCGCCGCAAGAAGCTCACCCTGGTGCACAAGCACAACGTGCTGGTCCACGCCGGGCACCTGTGGCGGCGCACCGTGGAGACGGTCGGCGCCGAGTTCCCGGACGTTGCCGTCGACTACCTGCACATCGACGCGGCCACCATCTTCATGGTCACGGACCCGGCCCGCTTCGACGTGATCGTCACCGACAACCTGTTCGGCGACATCATCACCGACCTGGCCGCCGCCATCACCGGCGGCATCGGCCTGGCGGCGTCCGGGAATATCAACATGGACCGCACCGCTCCGTCCATGTTCGAGCCGGTTCACGGCTCCGCGCCGGACATCGCCGGCCAGCAGAAGGCCGACCCCACGGCGGCCATCCTGTCCGTGGCCCTGCTGCTGGAGCACCTGGGCCTCGCCGGCGCGGCCGCCCGCGTGCAGCAGGCGGTGGAGCACGACGTCGCAACCCGGGGGAGTGCCTCCCGCACCACTGCGGAAATCGGCGATGCGATCACCGCCGCTTTGGCAGTAGGGTAGTTAACGGTTACTAACCAGAATCATTATTTGACGCACAAGGGCGTGCCCTCACCGCGGAGGAACCATGACTGAACCCCTCGAATTCACCCAGCAGCTCTCGGAGCGTCCGAAGAGCGCCGAGGAGCGCGCCGCCATCTTGGCGAACCCGGGCTTCGGCAAGCACTTCACGGACCACACGGCCGTCGTCGACTACAAGGTCGACGCCGACGGCACGGGCAGCTGGTCGAATGCGCGGATCGAGCCGTACGGGCCCATCATGATGGATCCTGCCGCCGCGGTGCTGCACTACGGCCAGGAGATCTTCGAGGGCCTGAAGGCCTACCAGCACGACGACGGGTCCGTCTGGACCTTCCGGGCCGAGGCCAACGCCGCCCGCCTGAACACCTCGGCGCGCCGGCTGGCCCTTCCGGAGCTGCCGGAGGAAACCTTCATCGAGTCCCTGCGCCAGCTGGTCACCACCGACAAGGCGTGGGTGCCCTCCGGCGACGGCGAAGCCCTGTACCTGCGCCCGTTCATGATCGCCACCGAGGCGTTCCTGGGCGTTCGCCCCGCCCACGAGGTGTCCTACCGCGTGATCGCCTCGCCGGCCGGGAACTACTTCGGCGGCGAGCTCAAGCCGGTGTCCATCTGGCTCTCCGAGCGCTACTCCCGCGCCGGCGAGGGCGGCACCGGGGAGGCCAAGTGCGGCGGCAACTACGCCGCGTCCCTGGCCGCGCAGCTGGAAGCCGAAGCCAACGGCTGCCAGCAGGTGCTCTTCCTGGACAAGTTCAACGACAACGCCATCGAAGAACTCGGCGGGATGAACGTGTTCTTCGTGTTCAAGGACGGCAGCCTGGTCACCCCGGAACTGAACGGCCACATCCTGCACGGCGTCACCCGTTCCTCGGTGATCGAGCTGGCCAAGGACCGCGGCCTGGACGTGCAGGAACGCAAGATCACCATCGACGAATGGCGCGACGGCGTGGCGGCGGGGGACATCACCGAAGCCTTCGCCTGCGGCACCGCCGCGGTGATCACCCCGATCGGCGAGCTGAAGGCCGACGGCTGGAGCATCGCCTCGCCGAGCGCCGGGTCCGGCGACGTGTCCATGTCCATCCGCCAGGAGCTGCTCGGCATCCAGACAGGCGCCGTGGAGGACTCCCGGGGCTGGCTCACCCGCCTGGCCTGACCGCCGCCTGGCCTGACCGCCGCTTCCGTTCGGGCCCCGGCCGGGCCACACTGGGTCCATGACGGTGGCGGCGTACGTCTTGGCGGCGCTCTTCGGAGTGATGCTGATTGCCGTTGGCGCGGCGGAGGCCTTCTTCTACCGCGACCAGCGCTTCCACCGGTTGTTCCTCATCCGGCCCGAGGACGTGGGCGCGGTGCGGCTGTGGACCATCAACGTGGGCTTTTACAACATGGCCTGGGGGCTGGGCGCCCTGGCCGGCGTGATCATCGCCGCCGGCGGCAGCCCGGCCACCGGCGAGACCATCATCGTCTTCACCTGCATCGCCCACGTGATCCTCGGGGCCGTGCTCTGGTTCTCGGAACGCCGCCTGTGGCAGAGTGCGCTGGCCCAGTCGCTCCTGCCGCTGGCGGTCCTGCTCCTGTTGTTCCTCTGACGCAGGACCACGACGGCGGGGCACACCTTCGACGCCCGCCCACCTTCCGACGCCCGCCCACCTTACCTTCCGGCGTACCCCCGGGGAGCGCCGGAAGGTGCTGCGGCTAACCCTTCCGGGCGGCTGCCTTGCGCTCTGCGGCCTTTCGAGCCTTCTTGGAGACGGGCTTGAGCGCTTTGCGCTCGGCCTCTTCGGCGGCGATCCGGTTCTTGCGGGCATCCACCAGGTCGTTCCACAGGGCGGTGGCGAAGCTGCCGCCGTCCCGCGCGTAGACCTCGTACGGGAACGAAGCGAAAATGCCGGCCGGCGCCGCCGTCCCCGGGAGTTTCTTCCCGCTCTTCAGCGCGTAGGCGTCGCCGAGGGCCCAGGTCTCCGACAGGAAGCGGGCCAGGTTCTCGCGGATAAACACATTGGCGTCCGGGGCCTCGGCAGCCTGTTCCAGCAGGGCCTGCAGCCGGGAGGACGCCAGGGCCGCTGCGGCTTCGGCGGCATCCGCGCCGCCCGCGGCGGCGGCCTCGAGCTCGGCGGAGAACTCTTGCACGGCGGTTTCCCAGTCGGTCGTCTCGCGGTTTTTCTGCCAGGTGGGGAACCACACGATGTCCCCGTTGGCGTGGTTATGAATGTGCTGCATCCCGCTGTTGCGCTCGGCCACCGCATGGTCGTGCTCGGCCACGTCATATTCGGCCAGCAAATCGGCCAGGGACGTGGTGTTCTGGGTATCCGCCATGGGGTTTTCCTATCCTGCAGCTGCAAATGGTTCCATCAAGGGCAACCCAGCCGCAGCCCGGACTTATTCCGTCTCCACCCCGGCAAGGCGTCCGGCATGCGTCGCCAGCCACTGACGCGCCGCGGCCTCGTCGTCGAAATATCCCGTCGGGAAGTCGTCCTTGGCGAAGATCCGCACGAAGAAGCTGGCGAGCACCCGGTCGACGGCCCCGTTGCCGAGCACCGCGAGGGCGACGCACGGCGTGAAGGTATCTGCGATCAGCCGTGCCTCCGGAGTCACCCAGCGCACGCCGGCCATTTTCAGCAGCACCGCCACCCGCCGGTCCCCGGCGACGTCGAAGAGGTGGTCGACGACGTGCTGCGCGAGCTCGGCACCGACGCTGAGGCCGCGCCGGACAGTCAACACCAGGAGGCCATCCCGGCCCAGCTGCACGTCGTACGGTGAGTGGACTTCCGTCAGCACTGATCCTCCATCCGGCCGGGAAGATGCGCGCATCGCCCGGCCCTCGTCCGGCCGCCGTTGGCGGGACTGCAGGTGCCCAGCGTAGCGAACATGGTCAAGCCACCGGTACGGGCCCGGCAAGTATGACGGATGCCGTCCGGCCCGGGGGATGATGAGGGCCGTGGCAACCTCCCGGGGCGCCGGCCACCAACGGCCGCCTCCCCGGGGCGCCGGCCTGCGGCGCCGGGCGGGGAGTGCGAGGATGAATCCTGTGACCGCTGAACTGAATCCCTCCCTTGTCCGCAGCAGTGAACTGACCCGGTACCGGCTGGCCCCCAACCCGGGGCCGATGAGCCTGGACGGCACCCAGTCCTACCTGATCGCCGCCCCGGGGAACGGGGGAGTGGCAGTTGTCGATCCCGGGCCGCTGGACGAGGAGCACTTGGCTGAGCTGGCGGCAGTGGGGAAGGTGGAACTGGTCCTGATTACCCACCACCACATCGATCACATCGAAGCGAGCGAACGCTTCCACGAACTGACCGGCGCTCCCGTGCGTGCCTTGGACGAAGCACTCTGTTACGCCGCCGAACCGCTGCGGGACGGCGAGGTGGTTCGGGCGGCCGGCGTCGACATCCGCGTGCTGGCCACACCGGGCCACACGGCGGACTCGGTGAGCTTCCATCTTCCCGACGACGGACCTCACGGCTCAGTGCTCACCGGCGACACCATCCTGGGCCGCGGCACCACCATCATCGCCTACCCGGACGGCAGGCTCGGCCCGTACCTGGCTTCGCTGGCCCGGCTGGAACTCCTCGGTCCGGCGAAGGTCTTGCCCGCGCACGGCGGCACGCTTCCGGACCTGTCGGCCATCTGCCGCGAGTACGCCGACCACCGCCGGCTCCGCCTGGACCAGATTCGCGCCGCACTGGAGCACCTCGGCGCCGACGCGACCGTCGACGCGGTGACCGACCATGTCTACGCCGACGTCGATCCCGCGGTCCGCTTCGCCGCCGAATCCTCCGTCGCCGCCCAGCTCGAATACCTGCGCGGTTGAGAGGTGCAGGTTCGGGCCCGTCCCATTTGAAATCCGCGGGCGGGAAACCAGTAGGCTAAACCCATGCGCATAGCCCGGTTTGTCCTTGAATCCGACCCCCAGTACGGCATCGTCGAAGGCGAGGAGGGGAGTGAGCAGATTACCGTCATCGCCGGCGACCCGTTCTTCAACGGCATCCAGCCCACCGGTGCCCAACACAAGCTCGAGGACGTGCGGTTGCTCGCCCCGATCATTCCGCGCAGCAAGGTGATCGGCATCGGCCGCAACTACGCCGACCACATCCAGGAAATGGGCAACGAGACGCCGGCCGCCCCGTTGATGTTCCTCAAGCCCAACACCTCGGTGATCGGCCCGAACGAGCCGCTGGTCCTGCCTGAGTTCTCCGACGAAGTCTCCTACGAGGCCGAACTCTGCGTGATCATCGGCCGGATCTGCAAGGACGTCCCGGTGGAGCGCGTGGACGAGGTCATCTTCGGCTACACCTGCGGCAACGACCTGACCGCCCGGGACGCGCAGCGCACCGACAACCAGTGGGCCCGCGCCAAGGGATTCGACGGCTCGGCCCCGCTCGGCCCGTGGATCGAGACCGAACTGGACACCGAAGACCTGGCCATCCGCGGCCGGCTCGACGGAGAGCTGAAGCAGGAGGGCAATACCTCGCAGATGATCTGGGGCGTCAAGGAACTGGTCTCCTACGCCTCCCAGGCCTTCACCCTGCTCCCCGGCGACGTCATCATGACCGGCACCCCCTCCGGCGTCGGCACCATCGAATCCGGCCAGCGCTACGAGGTTGAGATCGAGGGCATCGGCACCCTGTCCAACACCGCCCGCCGCTGATCCCATGCCGGCACGCCGCCGCTCCTTCGGAGTCTTCGCGCTGGGATCGCTGGCCACGTTTTCCGTGGCGGCCCGGGCCACCCACTACTGGGGCGGCCCGGACTGGCTGGCGGGGACGTTCCTGGCGGTCGGCATCCTGCTGGCGCTCTATTACCTCTACCGATACACCGCCGGTTCGCGCCGGAAGAAGCCGCGCAAGAAGTAGCCGGGCCTCCGGCCCGGCCAGCGGCAGTGGCTTGGCAGACTAAACTGGAGCACATCATGACTACTGCTGCTGCCATCCCCACTGTTGACGACGAAACTCCCGTCCGTGTGCGCTTCTGCCCGTCTCCCACGGGCACGCCGCACGTCGGACTGATCCGCACCGCCCTGTTCAACTGGGCCTACGCCCGGCACACGGGCGGCACCATGGTGTTCCGGATCGAGGACACGGACGCCGCCCGCGACAGCGAGGAAAGCTATCAGCAGCTCCTGGAAGCGCTGAAGTGGCTGGGCATCACGTGGGACGAGGGCGTGGAGGTCGGCGGGCCGCATGAGCCGTACCGCCAGTCCCAGCGCGGCGGCATCTACCAGGGCGTCATCGCGAAGCTGAAGGAGGCCGGCCACCTCTACGAGTCCTATTCCACCCCGGAAGAAGTCGAGGCCCGGCACAAAGCCGCCGGCCGCGACGTCAAGCTGGGCTACGACAACTTTGACCGGGACCTGACACAGGACCAGATTGCCGCGTTCAAGGCCGAGGGGCGCGAACCGGTGCTGCGCGTGCGGATGCCGGACGAGGACATTACCTTCACGGACCTGGTGCGCGGGGAGATCACCTTCAAGGCCGGCAGCGTGCCGGACTTCGCCGTCGTCCGCGCCAACGGCAAGCCGCTCTACACTCTGGTCAACCCCGTGGACGACGCACTGATGGGCATCACCCACGTTCTGCGCGGCGAGGACCTGCTGTCCTCGACTCCTCGCCAGATCGCGCTCTACCGGGCCTTGGTGGACATCGGCGTGGCCCGCTACATGCCGTTGTTCGGCCATCTCCCGTACGTGATGGGCCAGGGCAACAAGAAGCTTTCCAAGCGCGATCCCGAGTCCAACCTGTTCCTGCACCGGGAGCGCGGTTTTATCCGGGAGGGCCTGCTCAACTACCTCTCGCTGCTGGGCTGGTCGCTGTCCGCCGACGAGGACATCTTCACCATCGACCAGATGGTGGAGGCCTTCGACATCCACGACGTGCTGGCGAATCCGGCGCGCTTCGACCTGAAGAAGGCCGAGGCCATCAACGGGACCCATGTGCGCCTGCTTGAACCCGGCGACTTCAAGCTCCGGCTGATCCCTTACCTGCAGCATGCCGGCCTGGTCGGGGAGTCGTTGACGGAACGCGAGCAGATGATCCTGGCCGACGCCGCGCCGCTGATCCAGGAGCGCATCACCCTGCTGGGCGAGGCGCCGGAGATGGTGGCATTCCTCTTCAAGAACGACGACGAGATCGAGGTCGCCGACGACGCGCGCAAGGGCCTGCCCGAGAACCTGACGGAAGCCCTGGACGCCGCGCTGGCCGCGCTGGAGCCGCTCGAGGAGTGGACGGCAGAGAACATCCAGGCGGCCCTGCGATCGGCCCTGGTCGAGGGCCTGGGGCTGAAGCCGCGGCTGGCCTTTGGGCCGGTGCGCACCGCGGTCTCCGGGCGTCGGATTTCGCCGCCGCTTTTCGAGTCCATGGTGATCCTGGGCAAGGACTCCTCCCTGGCGCGGATCAAGGCCTTCCGCGGCTGAGCGCGCCCCGGGCGACGCGCCGCCCGGCTGCCGCGCGTTGCTCGTTTTGCACTTTCGAGCAGGCATCCGGTAAAGTAATTACTCGTGCTGAGGCGCCAGGGAATGGGTAAAAGCCCGTTTCCACCGGCTCCGAAAGTGCCAGTGGGATATGGTGTAATTGGCAACACAACGGTTTCTGGTACCGTCATTCTAGGTTCGAGTCCTGGTATCCCAGCGCTACAGTCTCCGCTCCGGCGGGGACTGGATTGTGTGGAGCGAAAACTCCGCGCAAACCTACGGCCCCATCGTATAGCGGCCTAGTACGCCGCCCTCTCACGGCGGTAACGCGGGTTCGAATCCCGCTGGGGTCACGGTCCGCAAGGACAAGGCAGTGCAGGCCTTCAACTGTGCAAGCTATGCGGCCCCATCGTATAGCGGCCTAGTACGCCGCCCTCTCACGGCGGTAACGCGGGTTCGAATCCCGCTGGGGTCACCAACAGCCGGTCCCGGACATCCCGTCCCGGACCGGCTTTTTGTATGCCCCGAAGAACCAGGCCTACGGCCCGCCGTGGCAGGGTTGGCGGCTCCTGCTGGCATGATAGGAACCGTGACAAGCAGGTTGCCCGAGGGCCAGGACAGGGGAGCGGCGGACGCCGTCGTGCTCTTGGAACAAAGCCGGGGCGCGCTTGAAGCGGTCCAGTTGCCGCTAAACGTTCCCGGTGCCGCCGCAGCCCGCGGAGCCGTCGCCGCCGCCATTGCCCAGTTGAACGACTACATTCTGCCCCGCTACCGCACGCTGGAAGCCCCGCTGCTGGCCGTCGTGGGGGGATCCACCGGCGCCGGGAAATCGACGCTCGTCAACGCGGTGGCGGGCTTTCCGGCCACCCGTGCCGGGGCGATCCGGCCCACCACACGCCAACCCGTCCTGCTGCATCATCCGGGCGACGCGGCATGGTTTTCGGATCGGCGGATCCTGCCCGGCCTCAGCCGAATCACCGGAACGCCGGCGCCGGCCACCGCCGACAGGCAGGCCCACAATCCGGCACCGGCCGGCGAACCTGCCGGAACCTCGCTGGTGTTGCTCGCCCACAACAGCATTCCCGCGGGCATAGCGCTGCTCGATGCACCGGATATCGATTCGATTGCCGACGAGAACCGGCGGCTGGCCGGACAACTGCTGGCCGCCGCCGACCTGTGGATTTTCGTGACCACCGCCAACCGGTACGCCGACGCCGTGCCGTGGGCGCTGCTCCTGGACGCCGCACAGCGGGACATCGAAGTGGCGGTCGTGCTGGACCGGGTACCGGAAGAAGTTGAGCGTGAAGTCCGCGCCGACCTGGCCGGTCTGCTGCAGCGGCAGGGTCTCGCCGCGGCCCGCCTGTTTGTCATCCTCGAGTCCCGGCTGGACGAACGGGGCATGCTCCCGGCCGGCGCCGTCGATCCCCTCCGGGAGTGGCTCCAGGAACTCGCCGCCGACGCCTCCGGCCGGGCAGACATCGCCCGGCGCACCCTCGGCGGGGCGGTGCGTTCACTGGCCGCGACGGTCGGGTCAGTCGCCGATGCCGTCGATGACCAGCTTGCCGTCGGCCAGCGACTGCGCACCGTCGTGGAAGACTCCTACGAGGCGGCGACCACGCGGGCTCTCGCGGCCACGGAGGACGGAACGCTCCTCCGGGGCGAGGTGTTGGCGCGCTGGCAGGACTTTGTCGGCACCGGAGAATTTTTCCGGGGTATCGAGAGCGGCATAGGCCTGCTGCGGGACCGGATCGGCGCGTTCTTTTCCGGCAAACCCGCTCCCTCCGTCGAAGTCGAGGAAGCCATCGAGTCCGGGCTGCAGGCCGTCGTCGTCGAGGCGGCGGCCGCCGGCGCGGAGGAGGCCGACGC
>NZ_JBNHGF010000031.1:0-14816 GCF_059091005.1 Arthrobacter sp. Y3223164 | reverse complement strand
CTGCGAACCGGCCCGGGCCGCCAGCGAGGCCGGATGCAGCGTGCTGCCTTCGTCCGGAGCCACCCGCCGGATGGTTTCGCCGAGGCCGGCGAACCGCTTCGTCTGCTCCGTGGCCCGCTTCGTCGTCGTCTCGGTCATGCCGCCGCTTCCGGCCGGAAATCTTCCGTCGGCACGGCCCTAGACCGTCACCCGCTGCTGGGGCGCCGGCACGCCGGCCAGCACGCGCGACATCACGGCCTCCGGGGTGGCGCCGGCAAACTCCGCCTCGGGGTCCATCACGAACCGGTGGTTCCAGACCACCGGAGCCAATTCCTTGATGTCATCCGGCAGTACGAAGTTCCGGCCCTGGGAGGCGGCCCAGACCTTGGCCGCCCGGACCATGGCCAGGGCGCCGCGGACGCTCACGCCGAGGCGCGACTCGGCCGCGGTGCGGGTTTCCTCGCACAGGGCGGAGACGTATTCCAGTACCGACAGGTCCACGTGGGTGGTGGCCGCGAGGTCAGCCATGTCTCGCACGGCCTGCGGGGTGATGATCGGCGTCAGGGCCGCCGACCGGTCCCGGGTGCCGGCTCCGGCCAGCAGTTCCACCGTGGACGCGCGGTCCGGGTAGCCGATCGACGTCTTGATCAGGAAGCGGTCCAGCTGGGCTTCCGGGAGGCGGTACGTGCCGGCCTGCTCGATCGGGTTCTGCGTGGCGATCACCATGAAGGGTCGCCCGGCGTCATAGGTCACGCCGTCCACCGTCACCCGGCCTTCTTCCATGACTTCCAGCAGCGCCGACTGCGTCTTCGGCGAGGCGCGGTTGATCTCGTCCGCCAGCACCACGGTGGCGAAGATCGGGCCCTTGTGGAACTCGAACTTCTGCGTCTTCTGGTCGTAGATGGTGATGCCGGTGACGTCCGAGGGCAGCAGGTCCGGCGTGAACTGGATGCGCGAGTTCGAGCCCTGCACGGTGGCGGCCAGCGACCGGGCCAGCATCGTCTTGCCGGTTCCCGGGGCGTCCTCCAGCAGCACGTGCCCCTCGGCCAGCATGGCGGTGAGCACCAAGCGCACCACTTGGTTTTTACCAAGCACGGCCTGGCCGACGTTGGCGGCCAGCTTCCCGAACGTCTCGGCGAACCACTCGGCCTGCTCGGAAGTCATCGTCATGCTGTTCCCGGTCTCTCTTCGTGTTGCTTCGGTGTCAAAACTTCTAGTTGCTTAAGGAGCGTGCGGTCATGGGGTCGGCCGCCCCTCCCGCTGGCGGCCTAACATCTGCCCATCCCTGCCGGGGCCGAGTTGGCAAGATGCCCGTTAGTCCCCGCCTCACGGATGTGCAGGCCCTTGACGACCATGTTGTGGTTCTGCGGTTGGCCGCCGCCGATCTGCTTGTACCACTTTCCGCTGCTCCACTGCACGTAGCACTGGACAACGATCTCACTGCCCCAAATGGCCCAGTGGTTGCCTGCGCAAGACCCGTTGTTGAAGTTGTCGCTGCTGCCGTCGGCATTTTCCATGCAGGTCCGGTGTCCATCATCGAGATCCGTATTGCCTCCGCCAACGGTCACCGTCCACTGCGTCTTCGGCGGCGGCGGCGGCGGTGGAGCGTCGCCGGAGCTGGCCGCGGTCGACGCTATCGCACCGGCCGTGCCCCGGGAATTGATCGACTGCGCTTCGAACGTCACGCGCTTGTTGTACGCGCGGGTGTTGACGGTCTTGCTTCCCGAGTTGGCCACATTCTGCCAGGCGCCCCCGTCGATCCGGATCCGGATTTGGGTGACGTCATGGCTGTTCGCCGCCGGTGCGCTCCAGCTGAACGTGACGTCCTGCTGTTCCCTGGCGCCGTTCTGTCCGGAAACGCTCGGCGTGCCCGGAGCCCCATACGGCGTCGCGTTGTTGGACTCGGCGCTCGGCGCACTGGAGTAGCTCGCGCCGTCGCTGTTGGCCACGGAGGTGATGCGCACGTTGACGGCCTTGCCGTTGGTGAAGCCTCCCACCTTCTGGCCGTTTGCGATGGCCATGGTCCGGCCGTCGCTGAAGGTCGCGCGGTAGCTGACTTCGCCGGCCTGGGCGCCGTTGCGCTGCGCGGCGGTCAGTTCGTTGAAGGACACCGTTACCGCGCGTCCGGCCCCGCCGGTCTCCGCTTCGCTCAGCGAGGCTCCGGTCGGGGCAGCAGGTGCGCCGACCGCCCGCCGCGCATTGGACTGCGGGCTGGCCTCGCCCGACCCGGCCTTGTTCCGGGCCGTGACGGTGTAGGTGTAGGCGGTCTCCGAGTTCGGTGCGGTCACGGTCTGCGACGTCGCGCTCACCGCCGGGAAGGTCCGGGTCAGGCCTCCGCCCTGGTATTCGCGCACGGTGTAGTCGAGAATTTCGCCGCCGTTGTTGGCCGGCGCGGCCCAGCTCACCTTCAGCTGGCTCTGGTCACCCACGGATTTCACCCGTTCGGTGGCAGGAGCGGTGGGAGCGGCGGGCGGACCGGCCGGCACCTCTGCGGCGGAGTAGGCGCTGAAGTCGCTCGGTTCCGGGGCGCGGTTGTGCGCCTGCACCCGGACCTCGTAGGCCTGGCCGTTCTCCAGTCCCTCCCACCTGTAGCTGGTGCCGGTCAGGCCGTTCTTCTGCAGCTGGCCGCTCGGCGGCGCCGGCGAAATCTCCAGGGTGTAGCTTTCGATCGCCGAGCCTTCGTTGGCCGGGGCGGTCCAGCTCACGTCCAGTGACTTGTCGCCGAACTTCAGCTGCGGAGCGGCCGGGGTCGCCGGCCGGACATCCGGCCGCGCCACCGCCGACTCCGCGGACGGGTCGGACGTGCCAATGCTGTTCTCCGCCGTCACCGTGAAGGTGTATTCGACGTCGTTCTGCAGGCCGGTCAGGGTGCAGGTGGTGGTCGCGCACTGCTGGCTGAAGCCCCCGCCGACCGCGTTCACCGTGTAGCCGGTGATCGGCGCGCCGTTGTCGCTGGGCGCCGTCCAGGACAGCACCACGCTCTGGTTGCGGACCGAGTCAACCAGCGGCGTGCCGGGCGTCTCCGGTCGGCCCTTGACCACGAGCGAGACGTTCGCCGTCGCCTGCCGGCTTCCCTCGCGGGTCTTGTCCTCGACCGTGTATTCGACGGTCATGGTGCCGGAGAAGTCGGCGCCGGGCGTCACGATGATCCGCTCCCCGTCGATCTCCGCGGTGCCCCCGTTGCCGGCCACGGCGCTGACGATCGTCAGCGGGGTTTCCGGGAACGGGTTCACGTCGTTGGCGAGCACGTCTACCGGCAGCGCTTCGCCCTGGACGGCGTCGGGCACCTGGTCGTCGTTGGCGACCGGCAGCGGGCGGGTGGAGGCGGTCGCCCGCACACCCACCCGGCTGGTCACCTTGTCGGAGCGCCCGTCGGTCACGGAGAAGTTGACCACGCCGGTGGCTCCGGTCTGGAGCGCGGCATCCGCCGCCACCCGCAGAACGCTGCCCTCCAGGCTGACGTCGAATCCTTCCGGCGTCCCGCCTTCGACGGCGAACTGCAGCTTCTCCAGGTCCTCGGGGTTCGGGTCGCTGGCCAGCGGGCGCAGGTCGTAGCTGACGGCGTCTTCGCCCTTGGCGACCTCGAGCGTGCCGGTGGTCAGCTCCGGCGGGAAGTTCCGGTCGGCGGCCGGAATCACTTTGGTCATGATGGTCAGCGTGGACTTGAGCCCCTCGGGGTCGTCGGGGCCCGATCCGTCGGTCACCTCGAACGTGATGGAGCCGGGGCCGGCGTAGTCGAGGTCCGCCTTGTAGCTGAGCGTGCTCGCGTCGGCCATCCATTGGTTGTCGCTGGTGCCGATCGCGCGGATGCTTTCGGCCACCGTGATCCGCGGGGTGCGGCCGGGCCGGACTTCCACCAGTTCGGTCAGGTCCAGCTGCAGTTCGTCGCCGGCCGTCACGTCCAGCGGGGTGTTGTCGCGCAGCACCGGATACTGCTCGCCCAGCGGCGGAACCCAGATGACCGCGGTGGCCTGCAGCCCGTCTCCGTCCCGGACGGTGTAGGGAATCAGCTGGACCGCGTCGGTCAGCTCCACGTTGACCTGGCCGTCGGCGACCGCCCGGGCGGTCGGGTAGTCACCATCGACCAGGACGTCCAGTTCCTTGGCCACGCCGTCCGGGTCCTCGTCGTTCTCCAGCACCGGCACGTCGACGGCGGTGCGCCCCTTGATGTCGGCCGATTCCACCCGATCATCGCGGGCCAGCGGCGCCTGCAGCGGGGCGTCCTCGCTCACTTGGACCGTCACGGTCCCGACGGCGGAGCCGCCGCGGCCGTCGCCCACCGTGTACCGGGCGTTGACCGTGCCTTCCTGGGCCGGGGTTGTCAGATAGACGCGGCCGTCTTCGGCCTTGGCCGCGATCGACTCGGGCGTGCCGACGATTTTGTCGGGGGCCAACTGGAGCGGGTCACCGTCCGGGTCCGAATCGTTTGTGAGCACGTCGACGGCCACCGTCCGGCCCGGCCGGATCTCGATCCCGTCGTCCAGCGCCACCGGGTTCTGATTGCTCTCCGGCGCGGGGGCGATGCCCACCAGGACCGTGGCCGTGTTGACGGCGCCCAGCCTGTCCTTGACCTGGTAGGTGAAGGTGTCGGTTCCCGCGCCCTGCGCCGATGCCGTGTAGTCGATGTAGTTGGGCCCGGCGACGGCCGCGCCCTGGGTGGGAGCCTTGCCGATGCCCGTCAGGTACACCGAGTCGCCGTCGGGATCGATGCCGTTCAGCGGGATGGGAATCCGGACCGTCGACCCCGCGATGGCGCGGGCCTCCTGGTTCTTGGGGGCGGGCTGGGAGTTGGACTCGTCGTCGCGCGGGAGGATATTGATCCTCAGCTGGGCCGAATCTCTCTGTCCTGTAGAGTCAGTCACCTCGTAGACCGCGTAGACCGTTTTGGCCTGCTGCCCGGCGATGAAGCGCACGGTATTCTCGGCAGTGAAGATGCGGCCATCGGCAGGGTCCGGGGTCTCGGCGAGCTCTTCCACCAGCTCCAGCGTGTCGCCGTTCGGATCGGTGTCGTTGGCCAGCACCTCCACGGTCACGACGTCGCCGGCCCGCACGGTTGCGGTGTCGGCCTCGGCCTGCGGCGGCAGCGGCTTGTCCTGGCCGGCCACGGAGATCACGCTGACCTCGCCCGTGGCCGAGGCGAAGCCGTTCGACACGGTGTACCGGATGGTGGTCTGCTCGTGCAGCCCCTTCACGTCGGAGAGGCGCAAAATGTTGTGGTCCAGCACCTCGACGGCGACAGGCGCCCCGTCCGCGTCCACCGAGGTCACAACCAGGACGCCGCCGGCGGGGTCGGTGTCATTGGCCAGCACATCCACCAGCACCTGCCCGTTCTCCGGCAGCAGCGCAACGTCGCGCACGGCCACCGGCGCGCCGCCGCCGTCGTCCTCGGTGGCATCGATGCGGATCAGGCCGGTGGTGCTGGTGGGCCCGTTGGTGACGAGGTAGGTGAAGTAGTGGGCGCCAGCGGCATCGGCCGTGAACTTGACCGTCCCGGCGTCGTAGTCGGGCACGATCGAGGTGTTCGCCGCGGAACCGGTCTTGGCCAGCCGGAGTTCCCCGCCGTTGGGGTCCTGGTCGTTTTTCAGCGGCGCGATCTGGATTTCCTGGCCCACGGTCGCGGAAAAGTGGTCGGCGTTGGCCAAGGGCGGCAGCGCGCCGGGCGGGCGGACGTCGAACACCACCACGTCCTCGGTGGTTTCGGAACCATCGGACACCCGCACCGTGACGTCCTTCTTGCCGAACGTCTTCCCGACGTCCTGGAAGGTCAGCAGCCCATCCGGCCGGGTCCGCACCAGGTCTCCGTCGGCGGTGTTGTCGGCGTCGACCAGGAACAGGTCGTCCCCGTCCGGGTCGATCCAGTCGCTGAGGATGTTCTGGCTGATCTCCCGGCCCTGTTCCACCAGGATTGTGGTCTTCCGCTTCGCTTCCGGCGGCAGGTTGCTGCCCTCGGCGCGCACGTCAATCGCTACCCGCGCCGTGTCCGTGCCGCCCCGGCCGTCGTCCACCTCGTAATTGAAGGTGTGCCGGCCGGGCCCCGCGTCGCCGTTAACCACGATCTGCAGTCCGGTGCTGTCGTAGATGCCCTGCACCTCGCCGACGACCGGGCCGTCGCCGATCACGCGGGCGGTGAGCACATCGCCGTCGGGGTCGGAGTCATTGTCCAGGATGGTCAGCGTGGTGGTGCGGCCGGCACGCACGCCGAAGGCGTCGTCCTGGGCGACCGGCGGCTGGTTTTCCTCGGTGCGGTCGGGCAGGGTGTTGACCGGGTTCTCGTCCGCCGAGTCCTCTTCGTCCTCTTCGTTCTCCTGCTCCGGCGGGATCAGGTCGCTCCAGTTGTCCACCAGCTGCATGTTTTCGAGCACCAGCCAGACGTTGCCGGCGTTCACGTCGTTGAGGACCACGATGTCCCGGTTCACCCGGAAGACCAGCGACGCGTTCGCACCGATTCCCAGGATCGGCTGCGCTAGATCATCGGCGTCGTCGCTGCAGTCCCGCAGGTAGTGGTTGACGCCGGCCCAGGCCGCGTGCAGGCATCCGGCGAGCTGGACCGGTGCGGCCGGTGTTCCGGTGCCTTCCAGCGGCACGATGGCTGCGTCGGATCCGTTCAGCGGCTGCTTGATCAGGGCCGACTCGGTTGCCACCGCCACGAACGGGCTCTCGTCGCCGCTGAGCTGAAGCGCGCCGCCGCGGGCGTCCGGCACGGTGACCTCGCGGCCGCCGGGGAGAACCAGCAGGCCCGAGTCGGTATCGAAGACCACCGCTTCTTCCCCCACGGCGGCTATCTGCAGATCCCCGGCTGTGGCCAGCGACTCCACCCGGTGCCCGCCGGTGCGTTCGGGCACGCCTTCGTCGTTGACTTCGAAGCGGGCTACCTCGCCGGCAGCCGGATCGGCAACGAAGATGGTGTCCTGCCTCGAGACCGTGGCCACGCTGCCCTTGGCGTCGGTGAGCAGCGGCTCGGCCGTTTCCTCATTGAACGACCCCAACTCGTCGGCCGGGCTGATCCAGACTTGGCCCTTGGCCGTGTCGGTGATGGACAGCAGCGTGTTGCCGAAAGCCACGTCGGCGGTGCCGGGCAACTGCTGTTCGGACCCGCGCTCCATCTGCGCCACGTCCACCGGGCTGAGCATCGACTGGTCCTGGTTTTCCATGAACACCGTGCCGGCGTTCTGCAGGACATCAAAGCCGTCACTGTTGGCCCTGAAGCCGCCGTCGAGCACCTGGGACTGATAGTTGAGGTGGCCTACCATCCCCTGGCTGTTGTTGGTGACCCACACCCCGCCGTCATTCAAATCCACGTCGGCGGTGGGGAACCCTTGGTAGTAGATGGCCCCGCCGACCACCAGCGCCGTCGCCACAGAGAAGGTTGTCGTCGATGCGAGCGTCTTGCGCCGCCGCGTCCGCCCGAACATTCTTCCCCGCAATGCCCTGATTCCTTTGTGATCCCGCGCCGATTCCCCGTCGGCGCCCCGGGAAATTCCGGAAGAACACGCCGATAAGGCACCCAAAGACGGCCCTTGGTGCGACAAGGGCCCTTATCGACTATTGCACGTATAACCACTGAGCGTAAACCCGAAGGCATGGGGAGGACTCCCCTGCCGGCCATTCGCCCGGGAACGACGACGGCGATGCCCTGCCCGGGCGTCGGGGGCGGTGCCGTGCCCGGGCGTCGAGGGCCTCGTTGCGGTACCGTCCGGTGAGCCTGGACCTAGTCGACAACCAGCCCTTGGCCGGTGCCGTGGGCAACGGTGACCGGGTTGACCTCGCCGAATCCACGGACGGTGCGCACCTTCTGCGGGATCAACACGAATCTCTCATCCCCGGCGAGCGTGGACGCGGTGGACGCATCGACCAGAACGGTGCCGGGCTCCGCGAGCGTGGTCAGGCGGGCGGCGAGATTGACCGTGGGGCCGTAGATGTCGCCGAGCCGGGAAAGGACCCTGCCCCACACCATGGCCACCCGCGCCGAGGGCAGCAGGTCGTCGTCGCCTATGGCCTTCGCCAGGGCCAGCGAAATTTCGGCCCCGGCCTGCGGGGAGGGCGCGATGTAGAGGACTTCGTCGCCGATCGTCTTCACCAGGCGCCCGCCGCCCACGGAGATGATCTCGGCACAGCGGTTTTCGAAGCGCTGGACCAGCTGGGCCAGGGTCTTCTCGTTCATCTGGCGGGACAGGCTCGTGTAGGACACCAGGTCCGCGAAACCCACCGCCCGCAGCAGGGGCAGCGAATCGGCGTCGCCACCTGCCCCGGCTCCGGCTCGGAGGGCGGCCTCGGACCGGACGGTCAGGCGGGCAACCCCGGCGTTGAGCTGTCGCCGATAGGAGTAGAGCAACAGCTTTTCCAGGGAATCGATCAGGTTCGGCAGCTCATGGACCAGCCGCTGGCGGGCCTGGGCATCAGTGAGCCCCCGCTGGTGCACCATCTCCTCCACCAACGCCTCCACCTGCCAGACCACCATGCGGTCCGTCATCTGGCCGACCGACCGGGTGATCGAAATCGCCGCTTCTTCGGTCAGCCGCTCCTCGCGGACCAGGTCGATGATGGTGGTCAAGGCCTCCAGGTCGGCCTGGGTGAAGGCGAGGTCTTCGTCCCCGAGGTTGGCGAACCCCAGGGCACGCCAGATTTTGCGGGCCGACAGCAGCGACACTCCTGCCCCGGCAGCCACTTCACGGCGCTTCATGGTCCGTTCGGAACCCAACAGCCGGATCTCGAGATCCTTGATGGCCTGCCGGTCCACCTTTCCGTTGGACTCGGCGACCGGCGCGGGGGTGGGCAGCGGCACCCGGGGCATGGACAAGGTCAGCGGCTCGGGCTCCCCCGTCGGGTGGCCGCCGGGGGCCTGGTGCCCTTCCGGTGCCGGCTCGGGCTCCAGCACAGGTTCGGGGTCCTCCGGGCGGGTTTCCTCCAGCCCTTCGTCCGGTTCGTCCGCGGGCGGCGGCGGCACTTCGCGGCGCAGCAGATGGGGCAGCTCGGGATCACGCGGAACCGGTGGCCGGCGCGGTTCATCCTGCCCGCTGCTGATGTCCATCCTGTGCTTTCCTCCCTGTCAGCTGTCCCAGCTGTTCCACTCTGTTTCCGTTTCCATGTCTACACCATCAAACATGGTGGTGCGTGGCAGCTCCTCAATGGCCTCCACCACCAACGATCTGAACCGGTGGACCTCCGGTACGTCAACCGCCGTGCTGGTCCGTCCGTGCCCCAGGTCGATCGTGAGATTGCCGCTGCGCAGGGTGCGCTGGATGATGGACTGCTCGCTGCGGACTTCGGCGATGGCCACCAGCAGCAGCTGGCGTTCATGCCGCCGCCCGACGCCCTCGCGGATGATGAGCCGCCGGCTGGTCAGCACATAGCGCGTGCTCATCCAGCGCAGCAGCGGCAGGAGGAACAGTCGCGACAGCAGCGCCGCCACCATCACGGCCAGTCCGGCGAGCAGCAAGGGGCGCGACTCGACCACCCAGTCCGGCGGGCCGGGACGGCTCAGGTTGCCCAGCAGGTAGGAGCCGACTCCCAGCACCAGCAGCGCTGCCGCCACCGGCCAGGAAAGCTTCCGTGCCTGCGGCCGGGTCACCACGATCACGCGCTCCCCCGGATCCAGTTTCAGCCGCAACGCGGCTCCCGGGTCCGGCAGGGCGTCCGGCGCAACTCAGGGACCTTCGTGCGGCCGGAGGTGCACCACGTCGCCGGCCGCCACGACGTGCTCTGTGCCTTCCGCGTCGCGGATTTTCACGGCACCGTAAGCGTCCAGGCCGAAGGCCTCGCCGATGATGTGTTTCCCGTCCGGAAGCTCGGCGCGCACCTGCTGTCCCAGGGTGACCATCACGTCCCGCATCCGGCCGATCAGGCTGGATCCGTCGTCCCATTCGGCCGCCGGGTCGCCGCTGACATCACAGAACTGCCGGTAGCGCTGCGAGAAGACCCGCAGATAGGACATCAGCAGGATGTTCCGGTCGGTCGTCCGGCCCTTTTCCAGCGCGACGCTGGTGGCGGTGGGAACCGGCAGTTCATCCCTGGAGAGGGTCACGTTGAGGCCGGTGCCGAGGACGACGGCGGGGGGCGAGCCGTCGGGGTAGCTCACGATTTGGGCCAGGATGCCGGCGATCTTGCGGCCGGAGACCAGGACGTCGTTGGGCCATTTGACCTCGGCCTTCAGCTGCGCGTACTCGCCGAGCGCCTCCGCCAGCGAGGCGGCGGCCAGCAGTGAGAACCAGGCGTAGCTTTGGGTCGGCACGGGCCGGCCGGCGTGATTGAAGGGGCGCAGCAGGATGCTCACGATCACCGACGAGCGGGCCGGAGCGCTCCATTGCCGGTCGAGCCGGCCGCGGCCTGCGGTTTGCATCTCGGCGGCCAGGACGCTCAGGTCCGACCATCCCACCTTGTCCGCGACCGCCTTGGCCGCCAGGTCGCTGTTGGTGGAGCCGGTGGATTCCACCAGTTCGAGCCTCCGGTACGGGCCCAGGGGTGCGCAGAGAGCGTCGCTGAGGCCGTCGAAATCCAGGGCCGGTCGGTCAACGTCGGAAAAACTCGGGCTCATGTGTCCCATCCTACTGACCGCCGACCGCACGGGAGCTGCCGGCAGGCCGCGATCCGCGGGGTTCCCCAGGCAAAAGCACTTGCGGCGAAATTGTAGGGTTCCTACACGTGGCCTGACGCCCATGCTCACTAGACTTGGTTCAGCGGCGCGCCTGCGCCCTGCTGTTTTGTGCGAAACCTACTTAAGCAGCCTGCAGAGCGCCGCATCCGACACCCTCGGCAGAATCCGGAGAATTCATGAGCCTCGATCAAGACCTTGATCTGCAGACCACTGCAGGCAAGATTGCGGACTTCCGCCGCCGCCAGGCGCAGTCCCTGCAGCCTTCCGGCGCCGAGGCGATCGAGAAGCAACATGCCCGCGGCAAGAACACCGCGCGGGAACGGATCGAAATGCTGGTGGACGAAGGATCCTTCGTCGAGTTCGATGCCTTTGCCACGCACCGGTCGACCGCCTTCGGCATGGAGAAAAAGAAGCCGCTCGGCGACGGCGTCGTCTCCGGTTACGGAACCGTCGATGGGCGGCTGGTGGCGCTGTACAGCCAGGACTTCTCCGTCTACGGCGGCTCGCTCTCCCAGGTCAACGGCGAGAAGATCGTGAAGGTGCAGGAATTCGCCCTGCGCAACGGATGCCCCGTCATCGGCATTAACGACGGCGGCGGCGCCCGGATCCAGGAGGGCGTGGCGTCGCTGGCGATGTTCGCTGACATCTTCCGCAACAACGTTGCCGCCTCCGGCGTGGTGCCGCAGATCTCGCTGATCATGGGCCCGTGCGCCGGTGGGGCCGCCTACTCCCCCGCCCTGACGGACTTCGTGGTGATGGTGGACAAGACCAGCCACATGTTCATCACCGGACCGGACGTCATCAAGACGGTCACCGGCGAAGAAGTGGACATGGAAACGCTGGGCGGGGCGCGCCAGCACAACGCCACGACGGGCACCGCCACGTACCTGGCCGCCGATGAATCCGACGCCGTCGAATTCGTCCGTGAGCTGCTCGAGTTCCTCCCCTCGAACAACCTGGCCGAGGCTCCGCCGCTGGACTTCGAGGAGGAACTCGACCTCACCGCTGACGACCTGACCCTGGACGAACTGATTCCGGATTCGGCCAACCAGCCGTACGACATGCGGACGGTGATCGAGCACGTCGTCGACGACGGCAACTTCCTGGAAATGCAGTCGCTGTATGCGCCGAACGTGATCATCGGCTACGGCCGCGTCGAGGGGCACACCGTCGGCGTCGTGGCCAATCAGCCCATGCAGTTCGCAGGCACGCTGGACATCAACGCCTCCGAAAAGGCCGCCCGCTTTGTCCGTCACTGCGACGCCTTCAACATTCCCATCCTCACGCTGGTGGACGTGCCCGGCTTCCTGCCTGGCAAGGACCAAGAGTT
Organism: Arthrobacter sp. Y3223164; assembly: GCF_059091005.1. NCBI lineage: Bacteria > Bacillati > Actinomycetota > Actinomycetes > Micrococcales > Micrococcaceae > Arthrobacter > Arthrobacter sp. Y3223164. The sequence continues at coordinate 2,916 of NZ_JBNHGF010000031.1, read as the reverse complement.
CAACGGCATCATCCGCCGCGGGGCCAAACTGCTCTATGCCTACGCCGAGGCCACGGTGCCGAAGCTTACGGTCATCACCCGCAAGGCCTACGGGGGTGCCTACATTGTGATGGGCTCCAAGAAGCTCGGTGCCGACCTGAACCTCGCCTGGCCCACCGCCCAGATCGGCGTGATGGGCGCCCAGGGCGCGGTCAACATCCTCTACCGCCGCGACCTGGCCGCAGTGGCTGCCGAAGGCGGCGACGTCGAGGCCCGCCGGCAGGAGATCATTTCGCAGTACGAGGAAGAGCTGCTCAACCCGTACCAGGCTGCCGAACTCGGTTATGTCGACGCCGTGATCGCACCGTCCGACACCCGCCTTCAAGTGGTGCGCGGCCTGCGGGCGCTGCGCGACAAGCGGGCGACGATGCCGCACAAGAAACACGGGAACATTCCGCTATGAGCCGGTGGTCAGACATGAATACAACACAGTCTTCGGGCACCGCCGCGGTGCCGCAGGCCGATGACGCCATGGGGCCCCATCCGCTGCTGACCGTGGCCAAGGGCAATCCCAATGCCGAGGAACTAGCCGCGCTGACCGCCGTTGTCGCCGCCCTGCAGTCATCCGGGGTATCCAGCTCGCCGCAGAGCAAGCCCCGGCGAAACCGCCGGCCGCTGCTGCGCCCGTTCGTCTCGCACGGCCCCGGCGCTTGGCGGCACACCTTCCGGTAGCCGGCTCCCCAGAGGGCACGCCCTGCGGTAATGCCGCCGCGGCCGGGGGGTCACGGACTCCCGGCCGGCTTGGTACTGCTGCCGCTTCACTGCGGGGACGGGCGCGGTACGGGTCTCCGGGCGCTCAGCGCGGGTCCAGGACCGTGCCGAGGAAAAGCGGAAAACCTGTGGGCAGGTGGATGATCTGGTAGAGGAAGGGCCGATCGAACGAAAGCTCGATCTCGGGCTGCGGCGGCAACGAACCGGACAGCACATCCAGTTCGGTCACGGCGGCGGCGATGGTTCCCTTTTCGCCGACGGTGATGTTGGCCTGCTGGGCCGCGCCGGTCACCGAGGCGTCCGGCTGGATGGTCTCCAAATCTGGATCCGGGCCGAAGGTTTCGGCGAGTCCGAGCCCGCGCAGGATCGGCAACAGGTCCTGCCGGTGGGTGTGGTTCCAGCGGGGCAGCTCGAGAACGACCATGGCCTCGTCGGCCCCATCCATCACCGTCGCCACCTCCACCAGTCCGGCCTGGTCCATGACCGGCGTGCCGCCGTCCGGCAGGATGAGCCGCATGACGAACCCGTCGGCATAGGGAAGGTCCAGGCCTTGCCAGCCGTTCCCGCGGGCGTACCAGGCCTGCACCAGATTGCCCATCATGGGTACCTCGACCGGCTCGCCGGAAGCCGTGGTGAAAGCGCCGTCCTCCGTGACCGACGGGTCGAACGGTTGGTCCCAGGCGGCCGCGAAGTAGACGGCGTTGAGCAAGGTCAGCGTGTTCCCCGGGTCGAAGGTGCCGGGCGCCTCGGTGATGCGGCCGCCGGTGTGGTGGTCCACCCATGCATCCATGGCCTGTTTGGTCGCTGGATCGGAATAGTCCACCGGGTAGACGCCGGAGCCGTAATGCCGGGCCAGGGTGTGCAGGTAGTCTTCGCCGGTGGGCGTCCCTTCGTCAACGAACACGCCGTTGGCCAGGTGCAGCAGCGGCCGGGCCGGTGGCTCCTCCTCGTCGACCGAGTTGGGATCGCCGTCGAAACCTTCCCACTCCGCCGACAGCCCGTTCATGGCGGCTTCGAGATGCGCGTCCGGCAGCCCCACCACGGCATCCATCTCGCGGGCCGTGGTGCTGCCGGCGCCCGCGCGGAGCATGGCGACGGCGTAGAGCAGGCTCACCGGACTGGTGACCTGGTTCTTCTCCGGCGCCGCCGCGAGCATGGCTGCTCCCAGCTTGTAGGCCGAACGCCGCAGCGCTTCGACCTCGGCCGGAAAGTCCCCCGCTGCCACGTCCGCCCGGGCCACTCCGTCCGCTGCCAGCAGTTCCGGAGGCGCCGCGCAGGCGCCGAGCATCATGGCGGGCGCCACCCCCAGTGCCGCCAGCGCCGCCGTCGTCCTCATGCGCACTTTGCCCTCCTCACCGTTGACCCCCCAACCTATGGGGCGGCAGGACCTCAGGGCCAGAGGCGACACACTACAATTCCGTGACGATTGCCGCCGGGCCGGCCGCCCGATGCCGGACGGCGGACAGGCGCGCTGGCGTGGCCGGGTCTGCGGGTTGCCGGTAGGCTCTCCCTGTGACTGAGCAGACATCTGAACTGACCAAGAGCCCGGAAACCTGGCGCATCCCGTCCGCCATCGATGCCGTCGCAGACGCCTACACGGCGGAGCTGCTGGAGTTGGACCCTTCGCTGGCAACCTCCCTGGGCATCCCCGGCCATGAAACCGAGTACCCGGACTACTCCCCTGCCGGCGCCGAGGCCTTCGCCGAGGCCACCCGGGAGGCACTCCGGCGGCTGGAGGACCTGGAACCGACCGACGACGTGGACCGCGTCACCCTTGATGCGATGCACGAGCGGCTGGGCCTTGAGCTCGAAATCCACGAGACCGGCTGGGACCTGGCGGACCTGAACAACATCGCCTCGCCGGCGCAGGACATCCGCGCCATCTTCGACTTGATGCCCACCAACACCATCGAGGACTGGAACAACATCGCCGGCCGCATGGCGCACGTTCCGGACGCGATTGCCGGCTACGTGACGTCGCTGCGCGAGGCCAAGGACCGCGGGCTGGTCGCCGCCCAACGGCAGGTGCGGATCGTGATCGAGCAGACCCGTGCGTACGCGGCCGAGGACGGCTTCTTTCGCACGTTGGCGGGGCAGGCTGCCCCGGAAGAGGGCGAGCTGTCCCAGGACCTGCGCGACCGGCTGGCCGAAGCCGCCGGTGCCGCG